>JANMWP010000117.1:0-6065 GCA_031394065.1 Chitinophagaceae bacterium | reverse complement strand
GGCAAAACTATTATTGATCCCGATTCTCCGGTAACCAAACCGCCTTATTTAAGGCCGGGAGATACCGTTGGCATTTGTTGCCCCGCAGGATTTATTACACCGGAAGAAATACAACCGGCATTACTTAAATTGACTGAATGGGGTTTTAAAACAAAAACTGGTGCAACAGTTGGTAAAAAAGATTTCACATTTGGTGGTACCGATGCAGAACGGATACTGGACCTTCAACAAATGCTGGATGATAAAAACATTAAAGCCATTCTTTTTGCAAGAGGCGGTTATGGCGTCGTACGCATCATTGACAAACTGAATTTTAAAAAATTTGACCGTGATCCTAAATGGCTTATCGGTTTTAGTGATGCCACCGTTTTTCATTCGCATGTAAATAAAAAATACCGGGTGGCGAGCATTCATTCAAAAATGTGCAACAGTTTTCCTACTGACTGGAATACTGCTGAGCCGGTTCAAAAAGAAACCATCGAATCGATAAACAAATGTTTAACCGGCGAACGGATGAAATATTTATTTACCCCCAACGAAAAGAATAAGACCGGCATTGCTGTTGGAGAACTGGTTGGCGGCAATTTAAAAACACTGGAATCACTGGCAGGAAGCGAATCAGATATAAATACCAAAGACAAAATTTTATTTGTAGAAGATACCGGCGAATATTTATACAGCATTGACCGTATGTTCTGGAATTTAAAACGCAGCGGCAAATTAGAAAAGCTGAAAGGGCTGATTGTTGGTGGTTTTAAAGTTAAAGCCGATAATACAGGCGAAGAATTTGGAAAGACAATTGAAGATATTGTATTGGAAAAAGTAAGTGAATATAATTACCCGGTATGTTTTGATTTTCCGGTGGGGCACCAGAAAAATAATTTTCCATTAAAGTGTGGTGCATTACATACTTTGGGTGTACATTTAAATGAATGCAGATTAACTGAATTAACATGACAAAAATTCCTCCATACCTTAAGAAAGGTGATTGCATTGGCATTACCTGCCCGGCGGGTTATATGGATGCAGCAAAAGCGCAGGCTTGTATCAATACATTACAAAGCTGGGGCTTTGATGTGATGGTTGGCAAAACACTGGGCAGTAAATCTAAAAATTATTTCAGCGGCACCGATGAAGAACGCAGGGATGAACTGCAGGCCATGCTGGATGATGAAAACATCAATGCCGTTTTATGCGGACGTGGAGGTTATGGTGTTGGCCGTATAATAGATCAACTTGATTTTACAAAATTTAAGAAGAACCCCAAATGGGTTATCGGTTTCAGCGACATCACCATTTTGCATGCACACCTGTTTACAAAACTGAAAACTGCATCGCTGCATGCACCCATGGCTGCTGCTTTTAATGAAGGCGAAAATGAATTTATACAATCATTGCACAATGCCATTAAAGGAAAAAAAGCAAAATACAATTGTGCAGCACACCCATTTAATAAACCAGGTAATGCAAGCGCCGAACTGGTTGGTGGTAACCTTTCTTTGCTGGCACATGTAACCGGCACACCATCGAACATTAATACTAAAAACAAAATATTGTTTTTAGAAGATATAGGCGAACAGATTTACAGCATTGACCGGATGCTTTACCAGCTGAAACGCAGCGGAAAATTTGAAAACCTGGCAGGCCTTATCATTGGCGGCTTTACCGATATGAAGGATACCGAAAGACCGTTTGGGAAAACGGTATATGAAATAATAAAAGAAATTACAGCAGGTTATGATTACCCTGTATGCTTTGGTTTTCCGGTTAGTCACGAAAAAGAAAATTACGCACTGAAGATCGGTGTAAAGTATAATTTAACGATCACAAAATCCAAAACAGTGTTATCAGATTAAAAATCCCGGTTGAACAATCGACCGGATTAAAATTTAGCTGATCAATGGTTTACTCAACTTCTGATTAATTTTAACCAGCAGATTTTCTACGCTGGCTAACTTTTCCAAAAGCTGTTCATTTGTAACCTCATCGTTTTTAATAACACTAAATGATTTTTCTATTTCTTTTGTTGATGTTTCGTTTGTCATAAAATTTATTTTAAATATTTACTATTTCATGTTTTACTGCAGGCATCTGTTGTTGCAGTGTTTCCATATCCAGGCCAAGCCCTTTTGCTATAGCCATTCCCAAACCAATATCGGCCCTGAAGAAATGACAAAGCTGTCGATTTACGATCTCGTCTTTTTTAGGGCCACTGATACCGCTCATTGACCCAACTATATTATTCACTAAGTTTATTTTACCCTCCTGCGATAAAACTTCCCGATAAAAAATACCCGGTTGAGTGAAGTGGTCATTTTCTCCCTCTCCATTCCTGCTATACCAGTCTGCAATCACTGTTTCCAGTTCCCAGGATGGTTGCTTATAATTTTCATCGGCTACAATATTGTCAAAACTATTTGGGAAATAGTTGGGATTACTCCCACCGTTTTCATCTACCCTCATTTGCCCGTCACGCTGGTAATTATTTACTGCAAAAGGGCAACGGTTTACCGGTATCTGCTCGTAGTTTGCACCCAGGCGATGCCTTTGAGCATCGGGATAAGAAAGTAAACGGCCCTGCAACATTTTATCAGGTGAATAGCTGATACCATCTACCACATGCGCTGGAGCAAAGGCTGATTGTTCAATACTGGCAAAATAATTTTTGGCATTTTCGTTCAGTTCCATTTCACCCACATCAATCAGTGGAAAATCTTTGTGACTCCATGTTTTAGTAAGATCGAACGGGTTCCATTTATAAGTTTTTGATTCGGCTTCTGTCATAATCTGCACTTTTAAAGCCCACTTCGGAAAATCGCCATTATCAATTGCCTGCACCAAATCCCTTTGTGAAAAATCGGGATCTTCACTTTTCATCTTTGCCGCATCTTCACTGCTGAAATTTTTAATTCCCTGCAGGTTTACCCAATGAAATTTTACCCAATGCCTTTCATCATTTTCATTTATAAAACTAAAAGTATGGCTCCCAAAACCATGCATGTGCCTGTAGCCATAAGGTGTTCCCCTGTCGCTCATTAAAAACATTACCTGGTGAAGGCTTTCGGGATTCAGACTCCAGAAATCCCACATCATGGTTGGGCTTTTGCAGTTGGTGTATGGGTCTCTTTTTTGGGTATGAATAAAATCGCCGAATTTTTTTGGATCTTTAATAAAAAAGATAGGCGTGTTATTACCAACCAGGTCCCAGTTACCTTCTTCGGTATAAAATTTTATTGCAAAACCCCGTGGATCCCTTTCAGTATCGGCACTTCCTTTTTCGCCACCCACTGTTGAAAACCGGGCCAGTACCCTGGTTTGTTTGCCAATGGCGTTAAATACTTTAGCTTTTGTAAATTTAGAAATATCATGCGTAACAGTAAACGTACCAAATGCACCCGAGCCTTTGGCATGCACTACTCTTTCCGGAATACGCTCCCTGTTAAAGTGAGCCATTTTTTCGTGAAGGATAAAATCCTGCAATAATAACGGGCCCCTTGCACCCACACTCTGGGTATCTTCATTATAGTAATATGGAATGCCCGATGCGGTAGTTAATTTTTTATTATCGCTCATGTGTTTGAATTTAGAATGTAAATGTATTATTATTTTTTTAATAATTTTTATTGATATTATTTATAACTTCATAGATAAAATCTATAAGTATGACCTTTGTTCAATTAGAATATATAACAGCTGTTGACACATACCGGCATTTTGCCAATGCAGCAGCCAAATGTTTTGTTACCCAACCCACCTTAAGCATGCAGGTACAAAAACTGGAAGAAGAACTGGGACTAAAAATATTTGACAGGACCAAGCAGCCCGTTGTTGCTACCGAAGCCGGAGCAGCAATTATAGAACAGGCACGTAAAATATTGGGTGAAAAAAATATGATTGAAGAAATTGTGCAGCAAAAAAAAGGGATCATTACGGGCATTCTTAAGATAGGTATCATTCCAACACTTGCCCCTTATCTTTTACCCTTATTCATTCAGCAATTTATCCGCAAATATCCACTGGTTAAACTGGTGGTGACTGAATTAACTACAGAACTGATTGTTGCAAAACTTAAAGAAGGGAAAATTGATGTGGGTATATTAGTTACGCCACTTGATGAAAAGGGCATTAAAGAACAACCTTTATTTTACGAAGAAATGGTAGCCTATGTTTCTAAAAAAGATAAAGCGTTTCAAAAAACCTATATGCTGGCAAAGGATATTGACCCCAATCATTTATGGCTGCTTGAAGAAGGCCATTGTTTCCGGTCGCAGATCATTAATCTTTGTGCGTTGAGAAAAGCAAGTGCGGAAGGGGGGCATTTTGATTATGAAGCCGGCAGTATAGAAACTTTGCGGCGTTTAGTTGAACAGAATGATGGCATTACTATTCTTCCGGAACTGGCTACTTTGGATCTCACAAATAAACAATTACAATTAGTTCGTCATTTTAAACAACCGGCACCCATGAGAGAAGTAAGCATTGTATTACACCGCGATTTTGTAAAGAAAAGACTTGTGGAACTGCTAAAGCAATCTATTCTTGATTCGCTTCCTGAAAAAATAAAAATGAATAAATCCCGTAACGTAGTTGCCATATGATTTTGGCTTAGCGCAACAGACTATCCAGCTTTTGCCGGTACAAATCAAAATTGTTCAGGTTATGGTGTGTACCTTTTTCAATGGTTATAAACTCATCGGTTGGTTTTAAAACAGTTTTCAGTCTGGCAGCATTGCGGTAAGGTATTACCCCATCATCGGTACCATGAAAAATACTGATGGGGTATTTCACATCTGCCAAAAATTCGTTTGTTGGTATTTTATAGGTACTCATTTTACCGGTTGGGTAAATGGGCGCATAACAGCTGAACAGCGAAGGGATACTGTAATACGGAGTTTCCAGAATGAGCCGTTGATTATTTGATTCGGATGCAACATAGGATGCAATGCCGGTACCAAAAGATTTTCCGTAAATGATAATGCTGTCTTTGCCATATTTTGAAGCGGCCATTTTTTGAATCTCCAGGCCCTGTTCAAATAATTTTTTCTCCGTTCTTTCGCCGGTGCTTTTTCCAAAACCGGGATAATCTTCCATCCACACTTCGTAACCATGTTTGGTAAAATTGTTGGCAAATTTTGCATAGCGTTCTATATTTTCTTTATTGCCATGATAATAAACCACTACGCCTCTTCTTACAGAATCGGCCGGAAAAAATTTGATCATGTTGATGGTATCCGTACTGTTGAAGGGAATATTTATTTCTTCAAACGGAACCTTGAAATGATACACATAAGCAGCAGAAAATTTTTCGGGATGAAATAAAAAAATTTCCTGCAGGTAAAATAAAGTAATGCCAATAATGCTGTAAAGCAGGATAATGATTTTAAGCCAGCGGTAGATTATTTTTCTTTTCATAGAGCATGCAAGATACGAGATACAAGCTGCAAGTCGCAAGGGGGCAAGTTTTCGGGTATGTAATTTTTCGCACATAGATGAAATCCTAAAAAAGTATGCTTGTCCCCTGCGCCTACTCCCCTTGTAGCTTCTCTCAGTACTGTAAAATATCCCTTACAAAATTATGATACTCGGGAAAGGATGGCAGGTTATTGTGCCCGCCGCCGGGAATGCGGATGAGTGTTATTTTATGTGGATTAAGTGCCTGTAATTTTTCGCTGTTACTGATGGGCAGTAACCAGTCTTTGGTACCATGCAGAATATAGGTATGGCAGTTAACTTTGGTTATCCATTTATCGGTACGCATATGATAACGCAGCACCAAACGCACCGGCAGGATGGGCAAAAAACGTTCAACTGCTTTTTTAAAACTGAAATAAGGCGCATCTAAAATTAAGTAACGCGGTTTGTTTTCGCTGGCCACCTTGGCGGCAAAACCACTGCCCATACTGCGGCCGTAAACAATGATGTGATTCTCGTGGTATTTTGCCGCAAGTGTTTCGTACACAAACTGCTTATCGCTCAGCATATCTTTTTCGTCGCTTGCCGGTACTTTTGCCAAAGCCCCGGTAATCAACCAGCACCACATCATATTTATAGCGGTTAAAATCTAC
>JANMWP010000097.1:0-3038 GCA_031394065.1 Chitinophagaceae bacterium | reverse complement strand
GGCTTGCGGACTTAGAGATGATACCGTTGTTTTTTGGGATTTGGAAAATATGAGCAACATTAAATTCAACGAGGTAAGAAGAATTAAACTACACACAGGCAGGGTTTGGGATATTAACTGGGATAAACAAGGCAAATATTTAGCAAGTGCAGGTAATGAGGGTAAAGTAATTCTTTGGAAGAATTGTTTTGATTCAACCACAGGAAAACTGCTTTCAGAAATAGAAATAGTCGCAAACACACAAGTCTTAAAAATGAATTTCTCTTGCAACAGTTTGAAACTAAAAAACCTTAAAGGTCTTACTGCAAGCGGATACCAAACATTCAGCAACAAGGATAGAGAATGGGATGTTCAAGAATGTTCATTACAAGATTGGTTGCTTAATCACGGAGCAGAGTTAGACTAAAAATATTTTTCAAACTATCTTGACCATTTTATGCTAAACGAAATTATCACACGACAAAATTCAGAAGAAGCCCTAAAGTTATTGAAGGCATCAGTTGTTGCATACAGCAAAGCAAAATTTTGGGAAATTAGAATCACTTACTTTCTAATCTGTCTTGCTTTTGCTTATCCTATTTATTATGTATTCAGTCATAACGCTGACATCAAACTATTTTTATTTGGTTGCTCATTTTTGCTGACTGTTATCATTCAACTTTTCTACAACGCATTTAAAGGAAACACTTTCAAAGGTGCATTGCTAAAAGAAAAGTTTGATGTTCTTGTTTTGGGTTTGCCAAAAAAATCAACGACCAAGGAAATTGACTACAGCGAAATTTCAAAGTTGGCGTTAGAATACAAAGGAGGAAAAATTAGCAACTGGTATTCCTCACATCTTTCACCAAACATGCCTCACAACATTTCTATTGCAGTGCTGCAACATTCCAACAGCAATTGGGATATTTCATTGAGAAAATCATACAGAGATTGGCTAAAGGGTTTTCTTATTTGCTACTCGATAGGAATGTTCATTTTTTTCGTTTTAAAAAAAGTTGACGGAGGAACACAATTTTCAATTGGCTTTTCAATACTTTCTTTTTACAGTCACTTTTTTACACTCATTCGTGGACAATCGGCAGTAATTGAAAAGCGAGAAGCCATTTCAAAAAAGTTAGACAATATCATTCGTCACACCAAGAAAATTTCAATGGAAGAACTTCGAGACATACAAGACGAAATATTTATCACACGACAAGAGCCGGCAAAAATTCCTGACTTCTTTTTTAAGTGGAACAAGAAAAAAATGAACGCACAGTCAGAAGATTATATTAAATCGATCAATAAAATTTATATCTCTTAATGTCAAATAATAAAAAAATATTCATAATAACTGTCACGCCAAATTACAATATCAGTACCCTTTGTTTAAATTGCTTCAGACAATGCGTACATAGACTTGATCTGAGTCAATTTTGGAGTCTGCAGCATTTGGCTTAGCAGCAAGATTATTAATATAGAATTGGTAACAAAAATTCCGGTGTAAAATTATTATAGTGGATGAACTGTTGGAAAATAAAAAAGTAGAGATAGATGATTTTCAGGATAAAGAAGCTGCCTATAAAGTAATTGAAGATGCTATTGCCCTTTATAAAACAAGTTTTCCAAAATGATTATAAATAAAAAAAAGATGGACACACAAACTATTCTGATCATTATCATGGTAGGCATTGCTGCCGGCATACTCAGTGGACTGGTGGGTGTGGGTGGCGGTATCATCATTGTGCCGGCGTTGGTTTATTTTATTGGCTTTAGCCAGAAAACCGCACAGGGTACTTCACTTGCTATGATCATGCTGCCGGTTGGCATTTTTGGCGTAATGCAATACTACAAACAGGGGCATGTAGATTTTAAAATTGTGGGCCTGTTGGCAATCGGTTTTTTAGCAGGTAGTTTTTTTGGCAGTAAGATTGCACTAAGTATATCGCAGGAAACATTAAAAAAAGTATTTGCTATGCTGATGATACTCATAGCCATTAAAATGCTTTTCTTAGATAAATCCGGTAAACCGGGAAATGAAACAAAGCTGCAACAACCTTTAAACAGCAATGCAAATGCTGAGCCTGTAAATTTAAATAAAACGGATGGTGGCTGATTAAATGTACCTTCTTATAATCCGCAGCCGTTGTGTACGCTGGCCTGTTTGTGCATGCACAATACCTTCATTGTCTATTTTATCAATTCGTACTTTACCGGCGGCATGAATAATTTCATGGGCACTCAGTAATATACCCACGTGAATAATCTGCCCTGCTTCATTATCAAAAAAAGCCAGGTCGCCGCAGCGGGCCTCCTGTAAAAACCCTATCAGCTCACCCTGCGTTGCCTGTTGTTGTGCATCTCTTAACAATGAAATGTTTAAAAATTTATAAACCGATTGCGTAAAGCCACTGCAATCAATACCAAAAACAGATTTACCGCCCCATAAATAAGTGCTGTTTAAAAATTTAAAAGCTACCTGCTTAATAGTTTCAGCGTCCTGCTTTACAACAGCCGGTTCCCAAACATTTCCTTTAAAATAAACGGTATTTTTTCGCCATAAAACAGCGCCGTTTTTCATTGCTGTTAAAGCGCTGCCGAAAGGCACCCACATCTGGTGACCATTATATTCTATTTCATTGATCCAGTCGGCCGTAAAATTGTTTTCCTCCTGATAAAACTGTGCATCATCTATTTCCTGAAAATGCGACTGACTGCACCAACCGGTATAGGCATCCTGTTTATTTACAATTTTTATCCAGCCGTTTTTTTAAACAACAGTAATGATACAACATTCGCCAAACAGCAACTGGCTTACCATTTCTGATCGATGATCCGCCTCAATACGAATGGGCGCTACCGGAACACAACAAACTGCGTAACTCATGATTTTAATTTCGTTACAACTAAATTATGGAAATTAAAGTAAGTTTACATCTTACTAAAAAAAATTTAATCAGCATGCAATAAAAAGTTGTCAGCCTGAGGCACTCATAAAAATGTTTTAAGCTCTTCCCGAAAAGTCGGGACAGGTTGCAAATGACAATAAGGTTTTTTTT
>JANMWP010000083.1:0-2663 GCA_031394065.1 Chitinophagaceae bacterium | reverse complement strand
ATCGGCTGTTGGTAATTACCTGCTGTTTGTATTTTCTTTTTTGGAAGATATAAGGCAGATTAAAAAGGTAGGTATAAAATCGCTGGGTATAAAAAAAGCACTGCGTTTTTTAATTATCCCGCTGATGATTGCTGCGGTATTTTTTCTGATATACTCGTTTTCAAATACGGTTTTTAAGGATGTAGTAAACAGTATTGGAATGGCTTTGCAGCATTTCTTTACCCGTTTTTTTGATTGGTTTAACTGGCAGCGGTTTGGTTTTTTAATGCTGGGATTATTTATTACCGGAGGCTTGTTGCTGAAAATGCGGAGCAATTATTTTTCGGAAAAAGAATTTGCCAAACAAAACAACCTGTTGCGGAGAAAGAACAATTTTAAAAGATGGAAAGAGACTGCCATGTTTGATTTGCTAACGCTGTTTATGGGGCGTTTTGCAAATGGAGTACTTGCTTTAAGAAATGAGAACACGGTTGGAATTATAAGTCTGATAATGCTGAATGTGCTGCTGCTGTTTATTAATGCCATTGATATAATCTATGTGTGGTTTGGCTTTAGTTATACACCTAACCTGAACCTTACACAATATGTACATGAAGGAACGGGGATGCTTATATTCTCCATTGTACTTGCCATGTTTGTACTATTGTTTTTCTTCAGGGGTAATTTAAATTTTTATAAAAAGAACAAATGGCTGCGCTATGGTGCTTATGGCTGGATTGCTCAAAATGCGATTCTGGTTATTTCGGTTTTACTCAGGGATTATTATTACATAGTGCACATGGGGCTGGCTTATAAACGTATTGGGGTGCTGGTGTTTTTAGTAATGGTGTTGATGGGTTTGATCACTGTATTTATAAAAATTCATCAGCGCAAAACAACTTATTATTTATGGCGGGTTAACGGGTGGTTTGCTGTTGGTTTGCTGGTTGCAGCTTCCTGTGTGCACTGGGATGAAACCATTGCCAGGTACAATCTTGCACATAAAAATACGGTTCCGCTTGATGTGAAATTTTTATTATCACTCTCAGATAAAACACTTCCCTTGCTGGAAAAAAATCAGGACGTGTTGGATGTGAAAAAAGAGCCGGTACAGGGGGAAGGGGAATATCTATATCGTTCAGGACTTACTTCAAAGGAGCTTTTTGAAATGCGGAAAAAAGATTTTCTCGAAAAACAAAAAACATATTCCTGGTTATCGTGGAATGCAACCGATGCCTATGTTAAAAGAAAACTGGCAAAACCGGTTATTACCTCATCGCTAAATAAATAAAAAAATGAAACAGATATGGTTTAAAAAAGCAGGATGGATTTACATACCTGTTCACCCGCCTGGGTTTGTGGTTACAATTTTGGCAATTGTTTTTATGGTACCCATTGTAATGGCTGTAGTTCGCAACGGACATTCGGTAACGGATGATTTGTATCAGATTTTTGTATTTGCTACCTGCACCGCTTTTTGGTGGAAGTGGGTAGCGGAAAAAACATCCTGATATGTCGGCACAAAGTATTCAACTAAATACAATAAAATTGATAAAATCCTTTAAGTATGCCTGTCAGGGAATAAAATCCTGTTTTGAATCTGAACCCAATTTCAGAATTCATTTCATTGCTGCAATTGCTGCGATAATATGCTCGGTGCTGCTCAGCATATCAGCAACAGAATGGATTGCAGTTGGGTTTTGCATTGCCTTTGTAACAGCAATGGAAATGATGAACACGGCTATTGAAAAGCTGTGTGATATGGTTCATAAAGAACCACATCCGGTTATAAAAAAGATAAAGGACATTGCTGCAGGTGCGGTATTGGTATCGGCTGTTTTTAGTTTAATAACAGGAGCCATTATTTTTCTGCCTAAAATAATTATGTATTTCAAATAGAAAAAAATGAACACAACATTTTCGTTTCAAAAAACACTACTGGCCTTTTTAGGTTTTATTGCATTGTTGATTGCAGTGCGTATTTTTTATACAGGCAGCACATTGTATTTGTTTTTGGTGTGGAATATTTTCCTTGCCTGGATACCATTTATCATCAGCAGCAGTTTTGGCAAACTGGCAGGCAGTGCAACCTGGAAACGACTTTTAATTTTCTGTTGCTGGCTGGCATTTTTTCCCAATGGCCTGTATATTATTACTGATCTCATTCACCTGCAAATAGAAAGCGGGGTTCCCAAATGGTTTGATGTGGTATTATTATTTTCGGCTTCAGTCGCAGGTTTAATGCTGGCTTTTATTTCCTTATACCGGGCAGAAGTATTTTTAAACACAACGCCTCTCCGAAAAATAAGGCCTGTGTTCATTTTTCTGATTTTGTTTCTTGGTTCTTTTGGAGTTTACCTGGGCAGGTTTCTACGTTGGAACAGCTGGGATATCATCAGCAATCCTTTTCAACTGCTGCTGTCAATAAGCCACCGTATCTTTTCTCCGTTTGATCATTTACAAACCTGGACTGTAACTGCAACTCTTACTTTATTTTTTTACCTGCTGTATATCTCTGTAAAAAAAATGCCCGGCTATTTAAGCCAGGCAAATATGTAACTTATAAACAGGATTAAAAATCCAAACCTAAAGCAATATACATAACAGGTTTTCCTTTAAAGAAAACGTTCATTGGCCAGGCTGCATCAAATTTTATAAAATAACCCAGCAGTGTGCTTCTTGCT
>JANMWP010000077.1:0-4279 GCA_031394065.1 Chitinophagaceae bacterium | reverse complement strand
GTCTTGCAACCCCACAAAAGGCCTGGCGGCAGACCTGATAGGTTTTGTAAGCGTTATATATTAGCGAAGGGGGAGAGAAATTGGAATTGAATTGTGAAATATAGAATGGCGAAAATAAAAATATCGAATGTCATCAAGCTTGAAACATTCGATATTCAATATTATCTATTCCCTGCTACTTCCCTTTTCCCCATCCAAACCAATCATTTCCATTTGCATAAAGCATCAGCGCCAACAAAATAACCATACCAACTATCTGTGCGTATTCTAAAAATTTCTCACTGGGTTTACGTCCTGTTATCATCTCTCCTAAAGTGAACAATACATGGCCCCCATCCAAAGCAGGAATGGGTAACAAATTCATAAAGGCTAAAATGATTGAAAAGAATGCTGTAATTGTCCAGAAATGTTCCCAATCCCATTCAGTACCTGAGAATACAGACCCCATGGCTTTAAAACCACCAACTCCTTTGTAGGCACCGGTTGAAGGAGATAGGATTTTCTTAAACTGATCAATATAAAACTGTAATTCCTTACCGGCCCGTTTTACACCTGCAGGTAGGGCTGCAAAGAAACCATATTTTTTAACCTCGTATTTATAAATACCCAGGTCATTATATTGTTCAGGACTATTAGGTTGCAAAAAACCGATCTTTCCGCCGGTAATCAATGTTGTAGTTAAATTGATCAAACTATCGTTGCGTTTAACAGAAAGGTTAATGGTATCTCCTTTTTTCTGTTTTTTCATCACTGCCGAAAATTCATCAAAAAACTGTGTGTTTACAGAATCAACACGCAAGATCAAATCACCTTTTCTTAGTCCGGCCTTATAAGCTACACTGGTATCATCAATAACAGCAACTATTACAGGAACCCTGGGGCTGATCAATGGACCTTCGCTCAATTTCTTTTTTTCTACCAGTTTACCAATTAAATCAACAGGCATATCCATCGTCATTGATTTTCCATCTCTTTCCACCGTAACATTTTTATTTACAACCAATATCTGACGCAAAATATCAGTGTATTCAACAACAGGATTTCCATCAACAGCCAATACCTTATCACCATTTTTAAAACCCAAATCGTTAAACAAAGAATCGTTAAAGGAAATACCATATTTTAAAGAAGAGGCTGGAATCTTTTTTTCGCCCCAAACCATTAAAATGGCTGCATAGATAACAAATGCCAGTAAAATATTTACGGTAACTCCGCCCAACATAATGATTAACCGTTGCCATGCCGGTTTACTTCTGAACTCCCATGATTGTGGAGGTAGTTTTAAGGATTCTTTATCCATGCTCTCATCTACCATCCCCGATATCTTTACATAACCGCCAAGGGGAAGCCAGCCTATACCATAAACTGTATCACCAATTTTCTTTTTAAAAATGGAAAACCAGGGATCAAAGAACAGGTAGAATTTCTCAACCCGGCATTTAAACCATTTGGCTGTTATATAGTGTCCGAATTCGTGCAGAATAACGAGTATTGACAGCGACAATAAAAGCTGGGCTACTTTTAAACCTACGCTGGGCCAGTTTATTGCTAATAAGGTAATATCCATTTAATTGTTTGTATTTAAAGTTCAATATTGCTGAAAAAGTATCCTTCGACTTCGCTCAGGATAAACTGCTAATGAAATTAAACAGTTGTACAAAAGCCGGGCTCAAAAAAATTTTACAGGTTAATTAATGAAGCGGCAAAATTACGGGCTTCGCCATCGCTTTCAAAATATTCCTGCAAGGTTGGTTTTTCAATAAAAGCTACATTTTCCATGGTTTTTTCCACCATAGCAGTCATATCCAAAAAGCCAATACGGTTGCGCAGAAAGGCCCATACGGCAATTTCGTTTGCAGCATTTAAAATGCAGGGCATGTTACCTGCCTTATTCAAAGCTTCCATGGCAAGCGATAAATTTCTGAAAGTTTTAACATCGGGCTCTTCAAAATTGAGTGCAGGATATTTTCGGAAGTTGAGGCGTGGAAAATCGTTCTTTATTCTTCCGGGAAAAGCCATAGCATATTGAATGGGTAATTTCATATCCGGTAAGCCCATCTGTGCTTTAATGCTTCCATCTTCGAACTGAACCATACTGTGTATAATACTTTGCGGATGTATCACCACTTCTATCTGATCGGGCCGTAAATTAAAAAGCCATTTTGCTTCAATCATCTCCAACCCTTTATTCATAAGGGTTGCAGAGTCTATTGATATTTTTGCGCCCATGCTCCAATTGGGATGCTGAAGTGCATGGTCTCTTTTTACATTAACTAAAAAATTGGGTTTCTTTCCTAAAAAAGGGCCACCGCTTGCTGTTAGAATAATTTTTTCAATCGGGTTTCTTGCTTCTCCAACCAGGCACTGAAATATGGCAGAATGTTCACTGTCAACAGGAATGATCGGCACCCTTTTTTCAATGGCTTTTTGCATTACAATGTCGCCGGCAACAACCAAAGTTTCTTTATTGGCCAAACCCACTACTTTGCCTTTTTCAACCGCTTTTAAAGTTGGTTTTAACCCGGCAAAACCAACAATACCGGCTATCATCATATCGTAGGTATCAAAATCGGCTGCTTCAACCAGGGCCTGTTCTCCGGCAAAAACCTTGATATCGGTAGAAGCCAGCGTTTCTTTCAGCTTTTGATATTTGGTCTCATCACCTATAACAACCGCATTGGGCCTGAATTCCATGGCCTGGGTAATCAACAATTCATCATTTGTTTGCGCTGTTAAAATTTCAACTTCAAATAAATCAGTATTTGCACGGATAACTTCCAGTGCCTGGGTACCTATTGAACCGGTTGAACCAAATATAGCAATGCGCTTTTTTACAGACTGATCGGCCATTATGTTTAGAAAATTATTGGAACAAATCTAACTTAATAATTGTTGCAACGCAATTTTCGCTTTATCAAAATTGAATTTTTGTATTATATCATTCATCATACCCCGAATCTCCTGATTACAGAGGTTGCCGATTGACCCTTCATGGGTATGTACGGGAGTTGATGAATGGGTGAATTTTCCTGCTTCAATATCAGCACTCACTTTTTTGTATGCATCCCTGAAAGGAATTCCCTGCAAGACAAGTTTGTTTACTTCGTCAACACTAAATAGGAAAGCATACTTTTCATCTTTGAGTAAATCCTTTTTAATTTCAATATTACTCAACATAAGACAGGTTATTTGCAGGCAATCATTTAAATTTTCAAAAGCCGGAATAATATGTTCCTTTATCAATTGCAGATCCCGGTGATAACCGGAAGGCAAATTGGCCGTCATCAACATAATTTCGTTGGGCAAAGCCTGTAAACGGTTGCCATGAGATCGTATCAGCTCAAAAACATCCGGATTTTTTTTATGTGGCATAATACTGCTACCAGTTGTGAGCTCATCGGGAAAAGAAATAAAAGCAAAATTCTGATTCAGGTATAAACAGGCATCCATACTTAATTTAGAAAGCGTTGCTGCAATATTTGCCATTGCCGAAGCAACAATGCGTTCTGTTTTACCTCTGCCCATTTGAGCATACACTACATTATAATTCAGCCTATCAAAACCTAAAAGATCTGTTGTTATTTGCCGGTTTATGGGAAATGAAGAACCATAACCTGCTGCAGAGCCTAAAGGGTTTTTATTTACAACACGGTAAGCAGCTTCCAAAGTAATCAAATCATCAACCAGGCTTTCGGCATAAGCACCAAACCATAAACCGAAAGATGATGGCATCGCTAACTGAAGATGAGTATAGCCGGGCAACAGATCATCTTTATACTTTTCGCTTTGCGTTATTAAAAGATCAAACAAAGTTTTTGTATTGATGACTGTTTTTTCAATTTCAGACCTTAGAAATAATTTCAAATCAACCAGAACCTGGTCGTTCCTGCTTCTGGCGCTGTGAATTTTTTTACCAACATCGCCTAGTTTTTGTGTAAGCATTAATTCTACCTGCGAATGAATGTCCTCTACCCCATCATCAAGTTTAAAACCGGTGCCCCCGGCCCCTAAAGGGGTGATTATTAAAGCGTAAATATTTTTTAATTCATCAGTTAAAAGTTGCAATTCTTCTTTTGATAACAACCCAACAGACTCCAGCATTTTTATATGTGCCAGAGAACCCAATACATCAAATGGTGCCAGAAAAATGTCAAGTTCCCGGTCGTTTCCCACCGTAAACTTTTCCACTTCTGCTAATGCTGATTTATCTTTTTGCCAGAGTTTCATATTGATGTAATAAGATGATTAAAGAATTTGTTCCAATATTTTTATATAAGTA
>JANMWP010000068.1:0-4032 GCA_031394065.1 Chitinophagaceae bacterium | reverse complement strand
GGGTGCATTTAAAATTGTAGCAGCGGATTAAAGGGTTGCCAACCTTCATAAAAGAGCTTTTAAGTTGAAATAGACTTTTTAAAGGTTGGCAACCCTTGCTACAATTTTAAATGCACCCTCTAAAGTTGCTATTTTATAGTTAGATATTTGCTATCTTTTAACAAAAAAAATAATACAATTGCTTGCAAGTATTAAATTTTTTATTTACGTTTGAGTGATACCAATTTGTATTAATTCACCTAAAAAAAACAAAATAACATGGCACCAACAACAAAGGGTCGTATTGTAACAAGTACCAACCCAGAAGAGAGGCTGGAACTATCTGCTAAAGTGTATGCAAAACACCTGGCCGATGGGGCCACCAGCCCATTAAATAATTTAGAAGAGGGTTTTAACTGGGCCACCACCGGCCCCACCATTGCACCGGCACAGGCATTTCATAAAGAAGCAGAGCGTTTAAAAGGCGAAATGGAAAAAGCTTACCGCCAGCGGGATTTACTACAGGCACCTGTTGATGCCCTTACTAATTACAGTAAAAACAAATTAAAAGGGCAGTTTCAGAAAAATCCAAAAAAACTGGCCGACTGGGGCTATGCTATTGATGATACGCCCAAGGTAAAAAAGTAAAAACAAAACCCAATGCGTAGTACGCAAAATAAAAGCCCGGTGTTTTTATTTAGAGATGACATCTTTTAAAAAGATGTCATCTCTTCTTTTAAAAAGATGTCATCTCTGTTTAAATTAAAACTTTGGACAGGGAATACCCTGGTAATCTACCGGCCTTTTTATAAAGATTATGGAGAATTCAGACCCGCCACGGGATGCAGTTGCCGCTTTTAAATTACTGATATTAAAATCGTAACTGGCGCCAATACGTAAACCACCAAACTCAAGGCCTATATAAGGAACGATGGCATCATTTAAACGTATCCAGCTGCCGATATAAATGGCACTTGGCTTTTCTGCATCCTGGCTTAAGTTTGCAGCAATAGCCGC
This sequence comes from Chitinophagaceae bacterium, assembly GCA_031394065.1. Classification (GTDB taxonomy): domain Bacteria; phylum Bacteroidota; class Bacteroidia; order Chitinophagales; family Chitinophagaceae; genus Ferruginibacter. Next base: position 3,036 of record JANMWP010000068.1, on the reverse strand, counting down.
ACCCAGTGTGGTTTCGCTGGCTTTGTTCTGCGTTTGATAAATTGCAGAAGCATGTACGGTTAAAATATCGGAAATTGGAAATGAACCACCGGCATGAGCAGAGATACGGCCACTTAAATACCAGTTTTTATCCTGAAAACCAACCTTTGGGCGGTTTATATGATACATACTGGCACCCAGGTAAAAATTATTTTCTCCGTTGGTAGAACCGGAATATAAAAGCCCGGCATTTATATCGAAATAACTTTGATTGTTACCGTTTTGAATAACTTCAGATGTGGTACCTGTAAAACCGTTTTGCGTTAACATATCTGCAAAAGTTAATTTGCTGATATCGAGGCTAAGACTTGAATAAGTTGCCTGAAAACCTGCGCCAATGGTACTATACCCATTTTCATCCAATGCCTTGTGGTACGACATGGAGACCGAACCATAATTAAGTTTAAGAATTTTGTTGGCACTTGCATCGGTTAAACCCGAAAGTCCAACTCCAAAAATATCCTTTTCCGGTACTTTGCTTTTTAAAATCGGAAAATCAAGCGAAGCACTGGTAGTAACATAAGCTTTTGGTATAGAAGGCCATTGATCTCTGTGATTGGCAGCCAAACGCCAGGTGCCACTAAATTTTCCGGTAAATGCCGGGTTTAGCGTTAAAGGCGAAGCAAAAAATTGCGAAAAGTGCGGATCCTGGGCTTTCAGCATCTGGCTGGCTAACAGGGCACAAATACAAACTACTAATTTTCTCATTTTCATTAACTGTTCAGAACATTAAAGATAGGGATTTGCTGCAAAAAGCTGCGTAGAATTATTTCTGATTTGGTAATTGGTAATTAGTAATTGGTAATCAGGCTTTGTAAACAAGTGGCTTTTTAATTATTAAAAACCTCAAATTTCAACTGCTAACTGCTAACTGCTAACTCCTAACTCCTAATTACTGCTACCCTTGCATTTTTGCACCAAAAGCCAAATCGCCGGCATCACCCAATCCCGGTACAATATATCCTTTAGCAGTAATTTCATCATCAATATCGCCGCACCATATCGTTGCTTTAGGAAATGCCCGGCTTACATATTCAATACCAACTGTGCAGGCAATGGCACAAACAATGTGAAGTTCTTTTATATTTCCCTCTACTTTTAAAAATTCAATAGATTTTACCAGCGAAGATCCTGTAGCAATCATCGGGTCGCTTATAATAACAATGCGGTTTTCAATTTCGGGGCAACTCATATATTCCATGTGAATATCAAAACTGCCATCAGGATTGTGTTTGCGATAAGCGCTGATGAAGGCATTATCACCCTTATCAAAATAATTAAGTAAACCGGTATGCATACCCAGGCCGGCACGTAAAATGGTTGCCAGCACAGGCTGTTCGGCCAAAACCATGCTATTGCTGATACCTAAAGGAGTTGTAATCTCTTTTTCTTTCCACGGCATTTTTTTGCTGATTTCGTAGCCAATTACTTCGGCAATACGCTCCAGGTTTCGGCGAAAACGCATACGGTCCTGCTGCACTTCGGTATCCCTTAATTCGCTAACCCAATTACTAATTAAAGAATGTTGTTCGCTTAAATTGATAACCATATAAAGAGTTTGTGGTTTTTTGTTTTTGGTTACCGGCAGCAATGCAATGCTCATCTTCATTGGCGTCGCACTCTTGTACTACATAACACTATTGAACTTTTTACAAAGCGTAATTGTAAAACAGATTATTGTAACCAAACAAAACTAAAATAAAAAAACACTATATCTGTATTTTTTTCTAAGTTAACATAATTGTATTTTTCTGTGCTTCCGTGCTTCTGTGGCAACCTCCCCAAAATCTTTTAACATTCTGATTCACAAAAATGTACTTTTATTGTATTCAAATTACAACAAATGAAAAAGATAATACCGGCTTTAATTGTAGTAAGCTTTGTTTTTGCTGCCTGCGGTGGCGATGATAAAGCAGCTGACACAAAATCAAAAGACAAATACGAGCAAACCAAGGAAACGCTTGGAGAAACCGAAAGGAAAAATCCCAAACGTTTTTTAAGTGTGGAAGGCAGCGACAGAAAAAATCTGATAGGGCAGCGTGTAATAAAAGGAACTATAAGTAACAAGGCAAGCGTTGCCAGTTATAAAGATATTGATATTGAACTTTCGTTTTACAGCGAAACCGGTGCCCTGCTTGAAAAAGACCATGAGGTAATTTATGAAACCATTGCAGCAGGCGGCAGCACCAATTTTAAAACAAAATATTTTGCACCAAAAGGAACAGATAGTGTGGCAATGAAAATTGCCGGGGCAAAAACTGAATAATTTTTTTATACAAACTTAAATTCATCCCCATCAAACAAACCCATATCACTCAGTTTTAAATGTGGTATTACCAGCAGTGCCATAAAAGATAAGGTCATAAATGGTGCTGTTAAAGTTGAGCCCATTTTTTCTTTAACCATTTTATCAATAGCGGTATAAGCGGCTGCTACTTTGTAGCCATCATCATTGCTCATTAAACCGGCAACCGGTAAGCCAAGCACCATTTCTTTTTGATCGCTTACTGAGCTTACACCTCCTCTTTCTTTTATAACTAAGTTCACTGCTTTTGCCAAACTTTCATCATCAACACCAACTGCAACAATATTATGGCTGTCGTGTGCCACCGATGAAGCAATTGCACCTTTTTTTATTCCAAAATTTTTAATAAAGGCTTTTGCAACCGGCACATTTTTATAGCGGTTAACAACAACAATTTTTAAAATGTCATTCGTTACATCGCTTTCATAAAACCCATCTTTTAAAATTGGATTGCAAATAATCTTATTGGTTATTAATTGTCCATCCAAAGCTTCAATGGCATAAACCGGTTCTCCAAAATCTGAAATTGCAAATCTAAAATCTAAAAGATTTTTTTTATCACAATCAAAATTATTCAGCAACGCCGATGAATGACTATTGACAAATGACTTTCCTTTTTCTGCAACCAGTTCGCCATTAATAAAAGTTTTTAAAACTTTAAAATTTACTAAATCTTCTACAAAAATAAAATA
>JANMWP010000053.1:0-2140 GCA_031394065.1 Chitinophagaceae bacterium | reverse complement strand
TCCGGTAATTAAAGGTATTCCCCGGTTAGATGTGGAAGCCTTTCTTGATTATGAGATCTTTTTGCAAAAAGCTGAAATTAAGTATGAAGAATTTAAAGCAAACCTGCTTCTTAAATACGGGGCATTAATTAAATATGCCGTCAAAAAAAACAAACGTACAAAAGCAAGTTTTGCCAAAGAGTGGTCTGTATACAATTATGATAAAGACAATACCTGGGATGCAGGTGATGGGGCGATGGTGGAAAGGTTTTTAAACGAAACAGATGAAACCCTTGATACGCTTGGCGATAAAATTATTTTTGATGCCGGTTGCGGTAACGGAAAACTGGAAACCTTAATTGCAAACAATTGTGCTGCAATAATTGGAATGGATTTTACAAATTGTATTGAACAGGCTTATGTAAGAAATAATCATTTAAATGTTCATCTTATACAGGGCGATGTTCAGTTTCCACCGGTGGGCTTTAAATATTTTGACATTGTGCATTGTAGCGGGGTATTAATTCATACGAATAATGCAGAGTTGTCCTTTTCCTGTATTGAACCAACTGTAAAAGATACCGGAAAATTAAGTGTATGGCTTTACCATCCGGGTAAAGATTTTACCCACAGGCTTTTTAATACAATACGTAAAGTAACTTCAAAATTTCCGCTAACATTTCAATATTACTTTTACATGGCAACCCTTTTGCCGGTTAGTTATTGTATTAAAAAGTTGAAAGGCAATAAACAGAATCTGAGAGAAATGAAGGTCAGTATCCTGGATTGGTTTACACCCGAATTTAGATCGGAACACGAACATACCGAAGCTGCATCCTGGTTTTATAAAAGAGGGTACAAAAAAATAAGTATTACAACTGTTGATAAATTTGGGTTTAATATCATTGGCGAAAAATAATCAGAAATACCTGTAAAATGAAAGTATTGTGGCTGGCCGGCATTTATCCATCAAAATTGTTTCCCTATAATGGGGATTTTGTGCAGCGGCATGCCCAGGCAACTGCATTGTATTGTGATGTTGAAGTAATTCATGTGGTTAAAGATGAAACGGGGCTTTTTGCTACAGGCATAACAGAAATTGTAAACACCAATAAACAACTGACTGAAAAAATAATTTATTACAAGCCAGTTAAAACAGGCATTAAAATTCTTGACAGGCTTTTATCGAGTTTAAAATACAAGTGCATATCAAGGGCTGCTGTAAAAAAATATATCGCTGATAATGGCAGACCTCATTTTTTTCATCTGCATGTAGCAATGAAAGCCGGCCTTACAGCGCTGTGGGCCAAAAGAAAATACAACATTCCTTACCTGCTTACAGAGCATTGGGGAGGTTACCTGGAAGAAGCAGTACCAAACATCAGCAATTATAATTTCGTGTATCAGCAATACTGGAAAAAAATTATTACCGGTGCAATGGCAAGCACTTTCGTTTCGGCAGCATTTCAAAAACTGATGATAAAAAAATATGCCATTCAAAATACATTGATTATTCCCAATGTGGTGAACACCGATATTTTTTATCCAGCCGAAAAACAAACTGCTGATAAGATCCGTTTTATTCATATTTCAACAATGATTTACCAGAAAAATCCAGAAGCCATTTTGCAGGCTTTGGCATTGTTGAAAGATGAAGTTCAATTTGAAATGCTTTTTTACGGGCCCGTAACGGTAATGCAGGAAAACTTAATAGTAAAGCTCGGACTTCAAAATCATGTATTAATCAGGGGAGAAGTACCACAGGAAGTATTGGCGAAATCAATTCAGCAATGCGATGTATTAATCCTCTATTCACGTTTTGAAACATTTGGCTGTGTTTTAATAGAAGCCAATGCCTGTGGCATTCCGGTTATTGTAAGTGAGCTGGAAGTTTTTCATGAAATAGTGGAAGAAGACGTTAACGGCATTTTTGCAGCAGGAGAAAACCCCGAAGCATTAGTTGAAAAATTGAGGGAATTTGTAAAGCAAAAAGATAAGTTTGATAAGAACTTAATTGCCGGCAATGCTGCTGCAAGATATAATTATAAAAAAACCGGGCAACAATTTTTTGAACTATATAATAATGTTGCGGCTAATTTGTGATGACCTGGTTCCTGCTTCTTGGTAACATACTTAACAATCCTGCTACCGGGCCAATGGC
>JANMWP010000654.1:0-8128 GCA_031394065.1 Chitinophagaceae bacterium | reverse complement strand
GTAGCAGGTTACCGCTTTTATCTTCTATCCTGCTCATAATAATTGGTTCGGTGTTCATGCCTTTATTGGGGAACATGGTATAGCCCTGCAGCATTTCCATCATAGGTATTTCGGCAGCACCAAGTCCAATGGAATAGTAGGGCGGAACTTTTGTTTTAATACCACAGCTTTGTATAAATTCAATAGTTCTTTTTACACCTATTTGACCAATAAAACGCCATGCTGCAATATTTTTAGACCAGGCCAGGCAATATGCAACAGTACCACCTCCGCTGGAAACTGTTTTACCTCCCAGCGTTAATGCCCCGCCCGGTATAACCGTTTCAGGGGTATAGCCGGCTTCGTCAATGGCCAGTGTATATAAAAAAGGTTTAAATGTAGAACCTACCTGTCTCATTTGCGTAACATGGTCAAATTTAAACCACTTAAAGTCTATTCCGCCAACCCAGCATTTAACTTCACCGGTACGGGGGTCCATGGCAACAAAATTGGTTTGTAAAATCTGCTTGTGATATTTGATGGAATCAAAAGGGGTCATTGTTGTATCTTTTTCCCTTTTTTTATTCCAGGCAAACACCTTCATTTTTACAGGAACATAAAATGTCTTTTTGATGTCTTCTTCCGAAACGCCATCTTCTTTCATACTCTTCCACCTGTCGGTAAATTTAAAGGCATCTTCTACAATTTTCTCATGGCCTTTCCACATCCTGGCACCATTGTTTTTCATGATCCAGTCCAGTTTTTTTTGTATGATGGGCATATGTTCAACAACAGCTTCCTCGGCATATTGCTGCATTTTGGAATCTATCGTGGTATAGATTTTTAATCCATCCCTGTAAAGATTATACGGTTCGCCGGTTCTGGGATTTTCATGCACTTTGCACCATGCTTTTAATTTATCGGCAAGCGCTGAGCGGAAGTAAGGGGCGATACCAACATTCTCATCAATTTTTTTGTAATTGGTAATAAGGGGTTTCGACTTTAATTTGGTTGCTTCGGCTTCTGTTAAAAAATGCTGCTGACAAACCACCATCTGGTTTATAACGGTATTCCTCCTGTCAATAGAAGCTTTGGGATAACCGATGGGATTATAAATAAATCCCTTTAACATGCCAATCAATACGGCAGCTTCTTCAATTTTTAAATCTTTAGGTTCTTTTTGAAAATAGGTAAGTGATGCATTGCGTATGCCATATAAATTGCCCCAGGGCGCCCTGTTCAGGTAGAGGGTAATAATTTCTTCCTTGGTAAAATTGCGTTCCAGTTTAACCGCCACAATCCATTCTTTCATTTTATCAAAACCACGTTTAAACATATTTCCTTTTCCCTGGCCCAGCATTAACTTAGCTACCTGTTGTGTAAGTGTACTGCCACCTCCCTGTGTACCCAATGTAAATACAACACGTGCAAGGGCCGTGGCGTCAATTCCCGAATGGTCGTAAAACCGTTCGTCTTCAGTTGCAATTAAGGCATTTATTACATTGGGCGATATTTGATTGTATTTAACTTCGCTTCTGTTTTCGGCATAGTATTTTCCCATCAAAACCCCATCACTCGAAATTATTTCGCTGGCAAGATCTGCTTCGGGGTTTTGTATCTGTTCCAGAGAAGGCATCTTTCCAAACAATCCAAAATTGGCAGCCGTAAACAACAATACCAGCAGCAGGAACCCACCGAAAAATACACGCCATAAAATTTTAACTGATTGCTTCATAGAAATGATGAATTATAAATGATGAATTATGAATGTGGCTTTACTCAAATCAAAACAATTCATAAAACTATTAAAAGAATTTATAGCCTGTATTCAGTTGCGTGTTAAAACCTGTTTGGAAACTGCGTATTTAACAAGGCTTTATAACCGGTTATATTTTTATTGGTTTTAAGCAATTGCAGATTTTCTTCTGTGATGATTAAGAAGGAATATTTATTAGCAGGCAGCCAGGAAATTTCTGAAGCAGCATCTTTTTTTATTTTATTATAGTAAAGCATTGCTGCTGCTGCATCCGGGAAAGAAGTAATAACGAGTAAATTATTATCCGCATCCAGAATTTCTTTATTAATATTGATGGGCTGGCCATAAAAATTTTCTTTGGTGTACCTGATTAGTGCATTTCTAGCTTCGGTAATATAAACCTGGTCTACTTTGTTTAAGATCATCAAAACACGGTGTGGCGCATTAACAGCCATCACAAATGGCCCGCTGGTTAAAGGCTGGGCAACTTTTGCTACAGAATCTTTTACAACTGCCGGGGCTGCAGGTTTATTAACTGCTTTTGGTGTTTCTGGTGCCTTTAACTGCTTTTCTTCTACCCTGGTAATTTCAAGGCTTGTCAGGTATTTTTCAATTTCAGCCCTTCGTCTCAACACATCAATCATTGTTTCTGCCTTTTGTTTTAAAGGCGAGGTTGGATTATTGCTGATGATCAGTTGCAACCCTTTTATTGCAGCGCTGTCGTCCCTGTTTTTTACATGGTGCAATGCTTCTATGTACAATAGCTGAGGAGTCCAGTAATTTACACCATACAAGCTATCGGCTTTTTTCTTTTCAGCCATGGCTTTTTCAAAATCGCCTTCTATAAAAAGATTGTAGATGTCTTCATAAAGTTTTGTGGCAGCAGCATCTTTTGTTTTTGGATTTAAAGCAGCAGGGTTATTTAACTTTTGAGCTGATATGCTGCTGGCGTATTTATTGTTCAGCAAATTTTTATAAAAGGCTGCTTTATCTGTTAAACCCAGTTTTGTATAACAGAAATACAGATTCAGATATACTTCACCATCAAGCAGGCGGTTGGGGAAACGTTTTAAATAATCTTCGTACGTATCAGCAGCCAGTTGATATTCTTCCAGGTCATTTTGATAAGCACTGGCTAAAATAATCATGTTTACTGCAATGATATCGTTGCTGGCATTCATTTTTTCCTCGGTTAAAGGAATATCTTTCAACAATACATCATAACTGATTTCTTCAGTTGGCGCAGCTGCATTTTTGCCGTTTGATTTTGTATTTCCTTTGCCACTCTTGTTATCACCTGCCACAGGGGTGGCGTTATTAATAACTGTTTCAGCAGCAGCTTTGCGGCGCCAGTTATCTAAGTTTACCCTGTTGCCCCATTTGCTTTTAAATTCATTAAAACCTCTTGACTTAAGTGAGTTATTGTTGAAATACCATTCACCCTTGCTGTTTGCTGCAAAAAGATCAACCGGCTTATTGTTATTACCGTTGTCAAAAGTTATTATATCCCCTCCACCCGAATTACCTTCTTCTTTATAACCTTTTTCTTTCCGTAATCTGCGTACTGTTTTTTTCAAAAAATCATCTCTTTCGGCAGCAGGCATTAATGCAATTCTTTGTACACTATCTTCTTTTTCAATAGCACTGATGGCCGATGCGATTTTAATTAAGGCTTCTTTTCTTTGCTGAATTTTAGCAATCTGTATATCTAAAAGAGAGTCAGAACCGGTTTGTAAACTATCGTACATAGCTGCTGCAAGCCTGTATTGTTTGCGGCTGTAAGCAATATCGCCCAGTTTAAGAAAAGCCCTGTTTTTGTAATTGGTATTTGCTACGTTATATTTAAGACTTTTGTTAAAAAAAGCAATGGCAGCATTGGTATCGGGTTTCTGCAGTGATAAATCGCCGGCCGAAAAATAAACAATGTCGCGGTAAGCTTCATACTTATCCCGCCTTCCCATTTTTGCCAGATTATCAATTGCCTTATCCAGTTCTTTAGGATTGCCACTGGTTCTTAACATTTTTGCATCGTTAAGCCTGGCATTTATATCCATTAACGGGTCAACCGTGTGCTTTGAAGCTTTGTCGTAATAAGCAGAAGCTTTATCAAAATTGCCACTCTTTTCATTAAGCTGGCCTAATAAAAATTCCCAGCGTGATTGATCCTGTTTATTATCAGCAGTACTTAAAGCTTTTTCCAGATAGGCTGTGGTACTATCATAAATTCCCTGTTTAAAAAACCAATACGCTGTTACCTCGGCCAGGTCGTTGCGTAGTCTTTTTGGCAAATTCGGGTCAACATGTAAGGTGTTTATCAACCCACCCGATTCTGCAAATTCATTCTGCTCAATTAAAGTACGTGCCAGCCAAAGAATGGCGTCATTGCGGCTTGGCGGCAGGGCGGTTAATTTTTGTAAAATATTTCTTTTCTCTTTGTTGGCAATAGAAACAGAATTTGTTCCAACAATACGGTCATCATCATCATTTTTTCTTTTGCGGGGAAAAAGATTGTAGTTAATAAACTGAAAAGTCATCAAAGCCGAATCAAAATCTTTACGCAGAAAGTAAGCCTTGCCGATTAGCATATACATATTGTCTATCCAGTCGTTTCGCAAATCGTGCAATAAAATACCTGCAGTTGATGTATAAATTACAGAGTCAAGTTCTGTTTTTTGCGCAGCTGTACTTTCAAGGGTATACGGATAAAAGGCCAGCAGGTTTGTATAATCATCTTTCAGCGAAAGTTTAGCCCGGTCAATAACTGTGTTTACACGGTTATTGGCATTAAAATAATAATTGTAATGCGTTATATTGTTCTGTAAAGCATTTCTTACTACAGTAAATTTTTTATCGGCTGTTTTTTCCGAGCCTAATTTCCGGTTCTCGAATTTCTCCGGTTTCTTTTCTTTACCAAAAGGATCAAAGGTCCAGGTAGGTTGGGCTAATACCGGGATTGAAAATCCGGACAATAACAAAAAAATGAATAACGGGTTTATAGTTCTCTTCAGCATGAATCAAATGGTTGAAAAACAGGGCTAAATATCGGTTATTTTTGGTAAATACAGCTTATATGGCCCCCGATTTAATTTAGTTTAATAAATATTTAAGAGTTGGTTGCCACAGATTTCACAGATTTGCACGGATAAAACATGGCATAAAAAAAATCAATACACACAGTAACACTGCTAATACAGAAAATCTGTGTAACTCTATGTAATTCATGGCTAAGATAAAGCTATACAGTAGTTTCAAAGTTTAATTTGTTTGTATAAGTGGCAGATTAAGCCTTTTAAGCCTTTTTAGATTGCTTTTTCACCTGCATTTCTTAATTTTAACGTTCAACAAAAAATTATGGCAAAACTTGATGCCAACAGCACATTAAAACGGTTACAAAACCGTTACAGGTTGGTGGTTATGAATGAAGATACCTATGAAGAGGTTGTTAAATTTAAACTTAGCCGTTTGAGTGTTTATATATTTTTGAGTACTGTTTTTGTTGTTTTGGTGGGGTTGATTATTGCGTTACTGGTTTTTACTCCGTTAAAATATTACCTGCCCGGTATTGGTTATGGTAATGCCAAACAGATGAGGGAATATAAAGATCTTACTATGAGAACCGATTCAATAGAGAAGGATTTGCGGTTTAAGGAGAAATATTATGATGATCTTCATAAAGTACTAAAGGGAAACCTTCCGGTTTTGGATACCAACAAACTTGATTTGCCCAAGGTAGAAAATATGAAAGAGTAATTTTTAAAAAACTAAAACGTAAACTATATGTTTAATTCAAAATCCAAATCTTCTTTTGATGCAACAACCGGCAACGCCAGTACCATGATTGGTGCAGGTACCACCATTACAGGCGATATGGAAAGCAATGGCGATATACGCATTGATGGTATTTTAAGAGGTAATCTGAAAGGAAAAGCAAAGATCATTATTGGTGCAGAGGGCATTGTTGAAGGTAATATAGAAGGCCTGCAGGCCGATATTATGGGCCGTGTAACCGGCACCATTAAAGTGCAGGAACTTTTATTCCTGCATGGTAAAACCCAGGTGAATGGCGATATTTATGCTGGTAAATTACAGATAGAACCTACTGCTGTATTTAATGGCAACTGCCACATGGGGGCCAATATTGTAGAACTTAAACAGGAAATGGCCAGTGCCATTAATCAATAAAAAATATTTAATGAACTTTAGTTTTAAACCGCTACTTCCTTTATTTATTATATTTTTAGTTTTAACGCTGCTCATTTTTGCAGGCAATATTTTTTTTGCAGAAAAGGGTATTAATTATGCTGTGGTAATGGGGGGTAACTGCCTTTTCTTTTTAGTGAGCCTTTTTGTTTTTCGTATGCAATACCTGGCTATGTATAATGCCAATCCCAATGTTTTTATTCGAAGTGTTATGGGCGGAATGCTCATTAAAGTATTTGCCTGTGTAATTGCTGTTGTGGCTTATTATTTTGTAAGTGGAACTGCATTTAACAAACCTGCAGTTTATGCTTCCATGGTTATTTATATTATTTACCTGGTGGTGGAAGTAAGAACCATCATGAAACTGAACAAAACAAAAGATGCCTAAGCAGGAAGCACCTCTTTTACAATTGCAATCTTATTTGCCGTCCGGAAGTTTTGAGGAAGTGGCTTTTTACCTGCAACACCATAAAGTTCATCTTACTATCAGCCGCAAGCGAGAAAGCATACTGGGCGATTACCGCCATGCACATTCCAACAAAAATCACCGCATCAGTGTTAATGGCAATCTCAATAAATATGCATTTCTGATAACGCTGTTGCATGAGCTGGCACATCTTTTTACTTATGAAAAATATGGCCATCGGGTGCAAGCCCATGGGCGTGAATGGAAAGATGAGTTTGGAAAAATACTCGCAAAATTTTTATTGAAAAAAATATTTCCGCCCGATATAGAGAAATCCCTGCTTAGTACATTAAAAAACCCTGCGGCCAGCAGTTGTGGCGATGAAAAACTGTTAAGGGTATTGCATAATTACGATGAAAAGCCAGCTGGCATGCACCTGGTAGAGCAATTACCCGAAGGTGCTTTATTTGTTATTAAGGGTGGCCGCATTTTTAAAAAAGGCGAAAAAATAAGAAAGCGGTTTAAATGCGTCGAGGTTAAGACAGGAAAGTTTTATTTGTTTAGTTCGGTGTATGAAGTGCAGTTGATATCAGATTAATTTATCCATCTTTCCAAAATTTTTTCATCGCTGCTGATTTTACCCAGTACTTTATATTTGCTTTTTTCCAGTATCCAGCTTTCTGAAGCTTTTTCTTTTTGTACATTCCTAGTGCCAATAAAAGTTGAATGAATAAAATAGATATCTTTTCCGTTATTGTAAATAAATCCGGTATGGTTATCAAGCCCAACAATATATAATCCAAAACCCTTGTCCAGTATAGCCTGTACAAAATTCCCCATCGGCACATTGCTGAAACGCTGTATGTATTTTGGCTGTACAAGGGTTACAATCATCTGCTCAGAAGCACATTGTGCCAGTTTAATACGAGCCAGATTCAGCCCTGCATCACGTAAAACCGTTGTAACAAAATAGCCACAGGCAATACTTCCATCTTGTGGCTTTTCAGTTATGCCGTTAAAATCCCAGGCCGTTCCAATCCATTTCGGAATAATTGTTTCTGTTACAGCTGCAGTAAAAATTTTTTCTTTTTCTGTTTTAGAAATATTCAGCCATTGAGATTTTTTCTTTTTTTTAATAAGCAGGATGGAGTTCTTACAGGAGTCATAGTTGATTGTTGGTGCAACAACTGAACTGGCAACCTGTGGTGTTGGGTATAATTTATTTTGATTGGAATTACAGTTACATAATACCATTAACAGGGTAAGCAGTTGAAATAGTTTCATTTTGGGAATTTAGTATTAGATACATTCGCAAATAAATTCCATAAAACTACTCGTACAATTCTTTTATCATCCAGACATCACAACCGGTATGCCCGCTACTGCCCTGTGCAGCGTGCAAATAAGTAAAGCCCATTTTTTCATACATGGGTATGGCAACTGTTAATTCGGGCATGGTTTCTAAATAAATTTTTGTGTAGCCCAGTTCCCTGGCAGCATCAATACATTTTTGCAGCAATAATTTTCCAATGCCTTTACCTCTTGCTTTAGATGATAAATACAATTTAACCAGTTCGCAGGTTCCATCAGGCAGGTTTGCAGTTGGGTAAATACCTCCGCCTCCTATAATTTCACCATCCATTTCGGCAACAAAATAAATGCAGACACCAGTCTTAAAAACATTGGATAAATGATCGGTTGTTTCATCAAAATAAACAGTGCCGGGCTTATTGGCTTTAAATTCAGCTAAGGTATCCCTGATGATTGTTGCCAATGCTTTATCATCG
>JANMWP010000636.1:0-4460 GCA_031394065.1 Chitinophagaceae bacterium | reverse complement strand
CCCCGGTTGTAAAAACCGAGTCTGCCAATACATCAGCCCCGGTTGATGATTTACCGTTCTAAAAGATTTATCAACAAACAAGTAAAGCTCCTTTAGTGGAGCTTTTTTTATTGTCCCGGTTTTTTCATAAAGTTTTATCTTGTGCAAAACGATTTGCATGAACAATAAGCTAACACTTCTCTTTTCTGTTTTCTTCTTTTCCGCTTTCAATCTCTTAGCCCAAAAAAACTTTGTGCAATATGTTGATCCGTTCATAGGCACTGGTGGCCACGGTCATACATACCCAGGGGCAACATTGCCGCATGGCATGGTGCAACTTAGTCCGGATACACGCCTGGATGGCTGGGATGGTTGCGGTGGATACCATTATTCAGATAATTATATCTATGGCTTTACCCATACCCATTTGAGCGGTACCGGAGTAAGTGACTATGGTGATATTTTATTAATGCCGATGAATGGCAAACCATCACCTGATAATAAAATATATGGCTCAAAATTTTCTCATACCAACGAAAAAGCAACTGCCGGTTATTATTCGGTAATACTGGAGGATGATAATATTCTGGCAGAACTTACAGCAACAACAAGGGTAGGATTTCACCGGTACAAATTTTCAGGTGCAACCAATAACAAAATCATTATTGATCTGAAACACCGGGATGAGGTAATAGAATCTTCTTTAAAAATTATTAACCTGCATACCATTGCCGGCCTAAGGCGCAGCAAAGCATGGGCCAATAACCAGTATGTTTATTTTGTAATTGAATTCTCCAAGCCATTTACCAGGACTGGTTTCTGGCAAAATGATAGCTTATTGGCTTCCGATACCAAAGAGATAAAAAATTCAAAAAATATTAAAGCATTCCTTGAGTTTGAGGACCAACTGGTGATGGCCAAAGTGGCTATATCGGCAGTTAGTATTGAAGGTGCTCAAAATAATCTTGCCAAAGAATTACCTGGCTGGGATTTTGAAAAAACAAAAGATAATGCAGGAAAAATATGGGATGATGAATTGAGCAGGATAGAAGTCAGCAGCAATGATTCAAAACAACTGCGTACTTTTTATACTGCCTTGTACCATACGGCAATTGTGCCCAATATTAACCAGGATGTTGATGGACAATACCGGGGAAGGGATAATCAGATTCATACAGCAAACGGTTTTACCAACTATTCTGTTTTTTCGCTTTGGGATACCTATCGCGGAGCACATCCTTTATATACCATCATTGATAAGAAACGAACGCTTGATTATATAAATTCTTTTTTGGTTCAGTACCAGCAGGGTGGCCGCCTGCCGGTTTGGGAACTCAGCAGTTGCGAAACCGATTGTATGATCGGTTATCACAGTGTGCCGGTGATTGTAGATGCATACAATAAAGGCATCAACCGGTTTGATACAAAACTTGCATTGGAAGCAATGAAAAAATCTGCCACCTGGAACCAGCTGGGATTACCGGCTTTAATGGATCATGGTCTTTTGGAAATGGATGATGAGCATGAAAGTGTAAGTAAAACTTTGGAATATGCTTATGACGACTGGTGCATAGCACAGTTTGCAAAAGCCGTGGGTAATGTTGATGATTATAATATCTATATAAAAAGAGCCCAGGCCTATAAAAATATGTTTGATGTGCAAACCGGTTTTATGCGCCCACGTAAAAACGGTAACTGGCTTTCGCCTTTCGACCCCAGGGAAGTGAATAATAATTTTACCGAAGCCAACAGTTGGCAATATTCTTTTTATACGCCGCAGGATATTAACGGATATATTGAAATGATTGGTGGCAGAAAAAAGATGGAAGAAAAACTGGATAAATTATTTACCGAAAATTCAAAAACAACCGGCCGCGATCAAAGTGATATTACCGGGCTCATCGGGCAGTATGCACATGGTAACGAACCGAGTCATCATATTGCGTACCTGTATAATTTTACCGGAGCCGCTTATAAAACACAAGCCATGGTGCACCGTATTTTAAATGATATGTATCATGATACACCTGCCGGACTGGAAGGTAATGAAGACTGCGGACAGATGAGCGCCTGGTATGTTTTGAGTGCATTGGGCTTTTATCCGGTAACGCCAGGTACAACCGATTATATTATTGGTACACCCTTGTTTGCTGATGCAACCATTCATCTGGAGAATGGAAAATCATTTACCATAAAAGCTGATAATTTAAGCAGCGACAAATATTATATTCAATCTGCAAAACTTAATGACAGGCTGCATACCCGGTCATACATTTCTTATTTTGATATTAATAACGGCGGCAGTTTAAATTTTGTACTGGGTGTAAATCCATCTGCTTTTGGGACTGTTGATTTTCCATCAACTGCTATGAACGATAATAAAATAATTTTAAATCCTGTTATTGATGGAGGTGCTATTTCTTTTAAAGATAAAAAGACGGTTAAGATCAGTGGAGCACAAAAAGGGGTGAGTTATTATTATACCAATGATGGTTCGGTACCAACAAAAACTTCCAAAAAATATATTGCACCCATTACCATTAATAAATCTACCACTATAAAAGCCATCGCCATCAACGCAAAAGGCGAAACCAGTTTTGTTACTTCTGCCATGTATAAAAAAGCACCACATAACTGGACAATAAAACTCAATGCTGCCTATGAGCAACAGTACGATGGCAATGGCGCAAACGGCTTAATTGATGATATACGTGGCGAAGCAGACTGGCGCAAGGGCAACTGGCAGGGCTATCAAAAAACAGATATGGAAGTGGTGATTGATTTGCAGAAAGCCATTCCCATTTCAAAAGTAACTATCGGTTGCTTACAGGATACCCGTGCCTGGATCGTTTTACCAAAGCATATTATTATTGAAGTATCTGTTGATGGAAAAGTTTATACCCAGGTATACACCGGCGAAAATTTTTTACCCATTGAGGAGCTGAAGGCACAGGTAAAAAATATTGAAGCATCGTTTACAATTGTTACTGCCAGGTATGTACGGGTAAAAGCAATGCAGTATGGTAAACTGCCTGTCTGGCACGAAGGGGCAGGAGGCGATACGCATATTTTTGTGGATGAAATTGGGGTTAAGTAAATTTTTATTTTTTGTATTTATTGCAGGTCAATCAAAATTTTTGCATTTTTTTGTTCAGAGGAAGAGATGAAGATTTCGTATCTTTTTTTTCCGGCAGTGATGATCATCAACGAAGTATTTGGTGGTATCCTGCCCAGATTTTCAGCCACCATAACCAGCTCATGATGCGGATGTTCCTTATCTACTTTCAGTTTTATTGTAACCGGCCTGGTTGAAATACCGGCATGACTTACAACAAGTTCATTATTGTGATAAATGCTTACGGTATCGCCATCAATTTCGCCATTATCATACAGCTCAATATTTAATTCCATTTCTTCTGTAGTAATCTGTTTTATGATGGGGTTAGCCCTGGTTTCCATAACCCTGGGCACCGGTGTTGCAAAAACTTCCTGAATAGGGTTGGTTATTTTTGTTGGCACCGGCTCTGGTATGGGTAGTGAACACTGGGTTATCTCAATATCATCTAATGCAAAATCATTTCCACAGCCCCCGGCTGTAAGGTCTTTCATTTGCAGGGAGATTACATCGGTATTGGCGGCCATCACAAATTCACCGGTGTAATTCTGCCATTTGGGAGCATCTGTTGGTTTAATTTCGCCTGTTTTAAAACTGCTAAGTATTTTATTGCCTGCATGCACGGCAATCTCAATTACTGGTGGCATAGGTGTGCAGCCCTCTGCATATTTGCAGATATTGACAAACCATCCCGAAACACGGTAAGTGGCACCAGGCTTCAAACCTGCAATGGCCATAATAAAAAAGTCACCCGGTTTTTCAGAAGCATTTACAATCATCATTTTTCCATTTACATCGCCTGGGGTATGATCCTCAGTTAAATTATGCCATTTGCCTGCAAAGCAATTGCCGGTGGCCGTTGTAAAATTGTAAGCCCCATCGTTGGGGCAGGAGCCAGTTATTTTTTTATAATTTTCTATATTATACATAACGGGAACTCTGTTATTGGAAACGGTTCCAAAGTCTAATGTAAATACAGGGTCTTTAAATATGCAGTTGTTCTTTTGTGATACAGCTGTATAGTTCATCATCAGTAATAAAAATAAAATGGCAGCAAAACAGGTATTGATCAATTTCATAAACTCCTTAATAAGGCATTAAAGATAGGCATGCTGTAGTTAAATAAATAGTAAGCATGATTTTTTGTCAGAAGATATTTCCATAATCATAGTGTGATATTACAACCTGATTTTTTATTTATGGTTTCGTGAAAAAACATACCTGGTAAAGATTAAAGCCTGAAACCACCAGGATACTTTTTCAGCCAAAATCATAACTTTTGTATTTCTCATCATCCCATGAAATGGAATAAGCAATACTGGAATTACATAAATATTACTGATGCTGTGTGTTAAGAAAAGCCCTG
>JANMWP010000622.1:0-7387 GCA_031394065.1 Chitinophagaceae bacterium | reverse complement strand
AATCCAGATAAGTTAAACCCCTGCCCATAATAAATACATACTTTGGAGCAGGATTAAACTGCTGATTGGCATATAAAATAAAATCACGAATAGCTGAGGGGTGTTTTTTAATACCAAATCCAAACTGGTCATTTAGCTCATCTACATTATAAATCTTTGCATTAAAACCACCACCTGTTACTGAACTGCGGTATTGACGGTATAATTCTACATTGTTTACACCTGAACCGTTATTATATAAAACAGGGTTACTGATAATGATATAATTGCCCTGATTGGCTGCACTGCCATAATTAATAAAGGTTTTAGATGATAGAGAAGATACCGTGCTGAAGTTTGACACATCTCCATTCATCAGGTTAAATTTACGTAACGTATCTGTTGAAGGCGCCAGTACAAATCTAACCTGGCCTGCAGTGCTGATATCGCCTATTATTCTTTTTCCGCCATTGTAATCGTATAAAATTGGAGCTACCCCGTTGGTATTAAAGTTGGTTATAACGAGGTAATTACCTGCCGCATTATTTTTTAATTCAAAATAAAAATTCTTTTCATTATTAAAATTAAAAGTGGCCGGATAGGTTATAGAAAAACAACTAACAACAACCCTATCGGTTGCAAGAGGCGAATTACCATTAATACTTACACCAATAAAAGACGGGCTGTTTAAAATAGAAAGTGGTAAATTTCGTATTGTATCTTTCAGGTAATTAAAATAAGGCATTGGTTTTTGAATAACAGTTGTGCCTTGTACTGCAGCTACCAGTTCTCTTGGGTTTAATGCACCACCTACAGTGCTAACTGTAAACATTACATTATTTTGTGGACCCGCTGTATATTTGTTGATGTCATATGTAACTTTAACTAAGGAACAGCAAGGTGCAATATTATCACTTGTCCATCCTTCACCAATATCGTAAGATGATGAGTAAACATATTCACCAATAACAGCCGCATACCCCTTGTTGATCTGCTTTCTGTAGTGCTGCTCAATACGGCGCATAAAATAAGGTTCGGCTGGCAATGTGTTACCGACAGTTGGATTAGCAGTAGCTAAATATCTGAGGTTGCCGCCTGTAGTATTAACAGTAAGAAAATAAGTTGAAGTATCTGTCTCAAGGCTGTATTTATCGCACATTTGATAATCGGCACTCCGGTATAGTGCTTTGTCGGTTTTTCCATCATTCATTTCGCCCCAAAACTCCAAAAAATCGCCAATACCCATTACACCCGATGCTACAGATGTAAACATACGCACCTGTTTGCCATTACGCCACAACTGAAAGTTTTGGGCAGGTACCGATCCTAATCCTGCAGCAGCTAAAACAGGTTGGTAAATACGGGTTAGTGTATCATTAGCCAGTTTAAACTTATAATAAGTTTTGCTGTAATCAATCCAGCTGTTGTTAAACTGTGCATTGCTGTTAAATGCCAGCAGTAAGATTATTGATGCTAATAAAAATTTTTTCATTGGTATAATTAATTATTTTTTATTCAGTTTCTTTTTTACCGGCAAGATTAAAGCGTAAAGAAAATATATGCGTATATAATGGATTTGATTGATTGGCAAGATTTGTAAAAGCGTAATCAATCATGATATTTCTGATTTTAAATCCGGCACCTGCACTGGGTTGATAAATCCAGACTTTTTTCTGATTTGTTGAATCGCCATCCTGAAAAGCTTTTTGAAAATTAGCGATACCGGCTCTTACAAAAAACACATCTTTTATGTTGGCTTCTATACCAATACGTGGATCTATACTTATTGTATTACCGCTGTAAACTGTATTTCTTTTTCCATCAAATGTTACATCAAGATTTGCTTCGGCCATCAGGCTTAATGAATTACTTATTTTAAAATCATACCCACCACCAATAATAACACGAGGGGCTGTTAATTCACTCGACTTTACAGGTATATCATTCTTGGTAAGGTATAATACTTCTTTCTCCCTATCCGTAAATTTAAATGACCATGCAGTGAATGTAGTGGTAATGTCTCTGGCTACAATTCCAAAATGCGATTTTTTTCCCTGCACCTGTATGCCGGCATCTAAACCAAAGCCCCATGCAGTTGCAAATGATCCTACTTTTCGATAAATAACTTTTGCATTTACGCCAAAACTGATATTTCTGTTTTCGGTAGTTTTTATATTTTGCGCAAATGACAGCAAAGCAGCCCAATCGGCTACTGAAAACGTTTTTATTTTATTATAGTCTATGCTGCCATCGGGTTCTACCAAATCAAAAGTATTGGGTATTTCATCAACTGCAAACCTGAGTACTGATATACCCAGTGTTCTTTTATTGTCCTGAATGGGTAAGGCAACACTTAAATAATCGTATTTAGCAATACCACTAAAATATTCGGCATGCATTAAGCCCACATTGGGATGATCTTTAACACCAGTTAAACCAGCGGGATTCCAATAACCTGCTGTTGCATCTTTTGCAGAAGCAACCTGAGCACCTCCCATAGCAAGCCCACGGGCACCGGCACCAATATTTAAAAATTCGTTGGCGTATTTACGAAATTGAGAAAAGCCGGAAAATGGCAATATCAGCAGTATTAATAAGTAAATTTTTGTGTAAAATCTCATAATAACATTAGGTTGGTTATTGAATTTTATAGGTAGCTGTTACAATAACGTAAATATACTTGGTAAATTGTGTCTATATTTCAATATAAAAATAAGCTTATTAATATAAATTCAACTATACATGATGATTTTATTTTATGCAAATTATATTTTAATCCCCATTTACAAAGAAAGACACTGGTATCTAAAAAAAAGATGCCTGCCAATTTATCCTGAAGGCTATTTAAAAAATTCCCCAAACAACTGAAAGTTTTTGTACTTAAAGTCATTTTATTAAGTCAGAAACTTATGTTTTTATCAATATTTATAAGCACTTTTGTCAAAATTACAATTTTAAAAAACCGGTTTAATCAATAGAAAAAAATGCAGTCTTTAATAGCAGAATTACAATGGAGAGGAATGATTCAGGATATTATGCCCGGAACAAAGGAGCAACTGGATAAGGAAATGACCACGGCCTATATTGGCTTTGACCCTACTGCCGACAGCCTGCATATTGGTAGTCTGGTGCCCATTATACTTTTAGTGCATTTACAAAAAGCCGGGCATAAGCCTATTGCCTTGGTTGGTGGTGCAACCGGCATGGTAGGCGACCCCAGTGGTAAAAGCGAAGAGAGAAATTTATTGAGCGAAGCCGTTTTAAATTTTAATGTTGCCGGCGTAAAAGCACAGCTTGAAAAGTTTTTAGACTTTGATAAAAGCAACCCCAATGCAGCCGAAATGGCCAATAATTACGATTGGTTTAAAGAAATTTCGTTCCTTGATTTTATAAGAGATACCGGTAAGCACATCACCGTGAATTATATGATGGCAAAAGACAGTGTAAAGAAAAGATTAGAGGGCGAGGCTGGCATGAGTTTTACAGAATTTACTTATCAACTGGTGCAGGGTTATGATTTTTACTGGCTTTACCAAAACAAAAACTGCAAACTGCAGATGGGCGGCAGCGACCAATGGGGAAATATTGTAATCGGCACCGAACTGATCAGGAGAAAATGCGGTGGCGAAGCATTTGCCTTTACCTGCCCGCTGATAAAAAAAGCTGATGGCGGTAAATTTGGAAAAACCGAGCAGGGAAATATCTGGCTTGATGCAAAAAAAACCACGCCTTACCAGTTTTACCAGTTTTGGCTAAATGCCAATGACAGCGATGCAGAAACATGGATAAAGATCTTTACTTTTTTAGATGAGCAGACTATTAAGGATTTAATTGCGGAGCAGCAAAAAGATGCATCAAAAAGAGTTTTGCAAAAAAAACTGGCCAAAGAAGTAACTATTTTTGTGCATGGCGAAGAAGAGTATAACAAAGCCATTGAAACAACCGAAAAACTTTTTGCCAACCAAACTGCAGCAGCTGAAAGCCTTAGTGAACAAGATCTGGAAGGCATGGAAGGTGTTATGAAAATTAATTTTGCAAAAGATAAAATAGAAGCCGGCATTGATGTGGTTTCTTTTTTAGCAGAAACAAATATCTTCCCCAGTAAGGGCGAAGCAAGAAAAATGGTACAGGGCGGTGGAGTAAGTATTAACAGAAAAAAAGTAGAAGGTATTGAGTTGAAAGTTGACGGTTCATTATTACTGCATAACAAATATGTACTTGTACAAAAAGGAAGAAGAAATTATTTTTTAGTAAATATTGTTTAAAGAGATTTTACAAAATAAAAATGCATCCTGATATTATCGGGATGCATTTTTATTTAACTGAATTACTTATTGCTTTTTAGCTTCAACCGGTTTACCTGAAAGATATTTATCAAAGAATTTATCCATTGCTTTGTAAAAATCCAACCGGTTATTTTCATTATGAAATCCATGGCCCTCATCATTTTTAACCATGTAGTCAACTGCCACTCCTCTTTTCTTTAACGCTTCCACCATCTGGTCGCTTTCGGCTTTATTAACACGTGGATCATTTGCACCCTGTGCCACAAACAACGGTGTTTTTATATTGCCGGCATGTAAAACCGGAGAGGCTGCTGCCAGCAGTGCACTGTCTTTTACCGGGTCGCCAACCATTTCGTAAAACATGGCTTTATAGGGTTCCCAATAAGGTGGTATGGTTTTCATAAAAGTGAACATGTTTGCTACACCTACATAATCAACGGCACATGCATACAGATCGGGTGTAAAAGTAACGCCGGCCAGTGTTGCATAGCCTCCGTAACTGCCACCGTAAATAGCCACACGTTTTGGATCGGCAATACCTTCCTTTATCAACCATTGCACGCCATCAGTAATATCATCCTGCATGGTTTTACCCCATTGCTTCTGGCTCTTTAACCAAAACTCTTTTCCATAACCGGTTGAACCCCGGAAGTTCATCTGCAAAACAGCATAACCACGGTTAGCAAACATTTGTGCTTCGTTATTAAAACCCCAGTCATCTCTTGCCCATGGGCCACCATGTGGATTAATAACTACCGGCAAATTTTTAGCTTCGTAACCTTTGGGTAAAGTAAGATATCCGTGAATAGTTAATCCGTCTCTTGATTTGTATTCAACAGATTTCATAGTAGCCATATTTTCTTCCTTCAACCAGGGAAAAGCATCTGCCAGGAATTTAGTATCGCCTGTTTTTTTATCATAGAAATAATATTTTGCAGCTACTTTATCATTACCCGTCCAAACCACAAATTTATCTTCAGCATTGTTGTTACCGTAAATACCAATTTCGTAGCCCTTGAATTTTTCTTTCATTTTTGCATAATCAGCTTCTGTTTCTTTATCCAAAAAATGATTTTCTCTTTTCCAGGAAGTGTAAGAAACCAGGGTTAGCACTTTGCGCTTTGCTGAATAACTAAGCCCATCCACATCATACTCAGGATTGCTATAAATTTCTTTTACCTCTTTTTTAGTAGCCAGGTCGTATTCTACGATGGCCGATTTATCTCTTCCAATATTAGTAGACACATAAATATTCTTATTATCAAAAGTAAAGAACTGTATGGCGAACTGATCTTTATAAGTTGTGGTAAGAAATGAATCGAAAGCCGCTGCTTCTGTTGCACGCTGGTAATAGGTTGTGTTTACGCCATCTGTTTTTGAAGCTAGCCTGATGATACCCGTATGGTCAGTAAACCAACTGTCGTAATTTTTATCATTCTGAAATAAAACTTTCAGTTCACCAGTTTCAATATTAACACTGTAGGGATCAAAATACTTTGCATCTCTTTTATTTAACCCGATCATCATTTCTTTTTCTTTACCGGCAATATCACGCCAGTTATCAAAAATTTCTGTTCTTACTTTCGGGAAAGGCGTTAATGATTTTAAATCCTTACCATCACTGCCAACGGAGAACATCTGAAAGTTTTCATCACCGCCAATATCCTGTAAGTAAACAATACGGTTGCCTTTCCATTGATAATTGTAAATATTTCTCACCGTATCATTGGTTACCGGAACGCCAACGCTGTCGGATATTTTTTGTACAAATACATTGGTGTGCCCGTTGTGCGGACTCAGGTAAGAAGCATATTCCCCGTCCGGTGAAATGCGCCAACCGAATTTTTCAGGATTTTTAAAAAAGTCTTCTACAGCAATTTTAGGAGCTTTTTCTTCTGGTTTGGTAGCACATGCCGAAAAAAGCATGGGCAATAATGCCAGTAATACAAGCAATTGTCTCTGCCTTAATTTCATCATAATTAGTTTGTTTAAAAATTAAAAAATAAATAAAAGATTGGATATAAAGCTTGTGGCAGTCAAAGGGAACGAGGCATCAAGATAATATCTTTTCTTACAAAACAAAAATCCCCCGTTACGGGGATGCATAATGTTTTGTTAAACGGTGATGTTTAGTATACCAACTCTAAAATGCCTGTATCACTTTCCACATTTCATCTGCTACAAATTGATTGCCCTTTGCATTTAAATGTACCCCATCGGTAGTAAGTATTCCGGAGGTTCTGTTTTCAGGATTATTAGTAAGGTTATATTCCCGGAATATTTTTCTGAGATCCACCAGGGCGAGATTATTTTTTCCGGCCAGGTCCCTGATGATCTTACTATATTCATTCATCTCTCCATCCAGTGGATTAGTGAAATCTGTTTTTTCGCCTATTACTGCAGGTGTACAAAGAATCATCTCAATATTATTGGCCTTAAGCTTTTGTATGATAGCCTGGTAAAATTTTACAAATTTATCTGCATCTGTTCCTGTACCTGAAGTACGTTTGTGCCAAACATCATTCACACCGATAAAAATTACCACCAGGTCGGGGTTTTTGGCCAGCACATCATCATCCATTCGCAAAAAAAGGTCATACACTTTATTGCCACTTACACCTGCACCGGTTAATTCAAATTGGTCTGCCTTTTTTTGCTGCGCAAGCATCGAATCCATTCTTGCAATATACCCGCCACGATTTACTGCGACTTCTGTAATAGAATCTCCAAAAAAAATGATGTGTTTCTTTTTATTAGTACATGCCATTGTAAGCAATATACAAAAAGAAAAACCCAACAAAGAAATTTTCATTTTGCAATAATTTATTTTAATAAATGCGGACGTTCTTTATAAACCTTCCATACAAATTCGCCAAACAAAGTGTTGGCCCAGGCAAACCATTTACGGGTAAATTTTGTGGCATCATCTTTATGAAAAGACTCGTGCATGAAGCCGGTACCGGCATGAGTTTTCTGCAACATGTCTAAACATTTTTTTATTTCTTTATCATCTGTACTTGTGAGCCCACGCATAATAATACTCATAGGCCATATATAATCCATACCTACATGGGGCCCACCGACACCTTCTGCTGCCTTCCCTTTGAAGAAAAAGGGATTGG
>JANMWP010000609.1:0-4064 GCA_031394065.1 Chitinophagaceae bacterium | reverse complement strand
AAGGGGAATAAAATTTGGGTATATGCGCCTCCTAACCTCTCAGGAATAAAAGAAGGGGAACTTTTCGAAACTGGTACGCTATCTAAACATGCGTCTGGAAAATGGACAATTATCCGTTCTGCAAAAGACAAAAAAACTATTAACGCTGAGTTACTGGTTTGGATAGATTTCAAGAAAAAACAATTTTGGGCTTTTTAAATTAACGGATTCCAGTCTTTTGTTCGTTTATCTTTGCACTCATGCAATTCCAATCCATCACCGGGCAAAAAGAAACCAAAGAGCAACTGGTACAAATGGTACAGCACAACCGGCTGAGCCATGCTTTATTGTTTTTAGGTAAGGAAGGCAGCGGAGCTCTGCAACTGGCATTGGCATTTGCACAATACATTGTTTGCAATCCTCAACCAAAGGAAGTTGATCTTTTTGCAGCAGAACCACAAACCACAAACCACAAACCACAAACAAAAGGCAATGATTCCTGCGGCCAATGCCCCGCCTGCACCAAAGCCAACCAACTCATTCATCCCGATATACATTTTTCTTACCCGGTAATTACAAAAAAGCCCGGCGAAAAACCCATCAGCACCGATTTTATAAAAGAGTGGCGTGAGTTTATAGTTACCAATCCTTATGGCAATGTGTACGACTGGTTGCAATTTATTGGTGCCGAAAATAAACAGGGAAATATTACCGCACATGAGTGTACTGATATCATCCGCAAACTAAACCTCAAAAGTTTTGAGAGCGAATATAAAATTCTGGTAATGTGGATGCCCGAATTTTTAGGTAAGGAAGGAAACAAATTATTAAAACTCATTGAAGAACCGCCGCCAAACACCCTCTTTATTTTGGTTGCCGAAAACGAAGACCTTATTCTGCCTACAATTTTATCCCGTACTCAACTGGTAAAAATTCCAATGCTTACAAACCCGGAAGTAGAAGTTGCTTTAGAACTGAATGCCGGTGTAAAAATTGAAAAAGCGCAACAAATTGCCGCCCTTGCCGAAGGCAATTACCGGGAAGCCCTGCAATTATTACAAAATGCCGACGATGATTGGGAAGTCATGCTGCGGGAATGGCTGAATGCCATCATACGCACCGGGCCGGTTGCCCAGGTAAAATGGATTGACGATACCGCCAAACTGGGCCGGGAAAAGCAAAAGCAATTCCTCAAATATTTTATTCACCTACTTGAGCAGGCCATAAGAATGAGAGTAATGGTGAATGCTACCGAACCCATAACCCAAAACTCAAAACACGAAACCCAAAACGACTTCGCCAGCCGTCTCAATAAGCTCTGCGAACTTGGCCAGCAGGAAGCCATCATCAACGAATTAGACAAGGCCAGTTACTATATTGAGCGTAATGCCAACGCAAAAATGCTCTTTCATGCCCTTTCTATCAGGTTGTATCATATTATTAACAACAAATCGTTAATTTTGGTGAACTGAGGCAGAGAGCAGCAGGGAACAGAAATTACTGAACTGAGTTGATATTTGTGTATTATATATTTTGATACCGGCTTTTTCAACAATATTCAACATCGTTGTGTCACTCACTTGTACGGCAAACCAATATGGAACTTTTCCTGCCGAATATAGAAATACAGTACAAGAGTGCGACGCCACCGGAGTATAATAGTAATTCTGCCGCCCGGCCCAAAAAATCTCTCCTTCATTTTTAATTACTAATTCTTAATTAACCAAAATATGGGATGTGGAAGCGGAGGTTGCGGAACCTCAAAAGATGGAGGAGCACCAGGCGGTTGCCAGAGTCATGGCAGTTGCTCAACCGGCGGTTGCAACCGTATGAATGTGCATGACTGGCTGGCCAACCTGCCCTTTAGCGACCCCGAAAGCGGATGCCGGGTAATTGAAGTAAGTTTCAACAACGGCAGCCGTAAAGATTTTTTCAGAAATACAACTTTACATCATTACGAAAAAGGCGATATGGTTGCACTGGAAGGCGTGAGCGGCTTTGACGTAGGCATGGTAAATATAACCGGTGAGCTGGTTAGGTTACAATTAAAAAAGCGCAGGGTTGACGAAAAAAGTCCGGATATAAAAAAGGTTTTACGCCGTGCCACCGAAGCCGATATAGCCAAGCTGGTTGAATCAAAAGCACGTGAAGCACAGGTATTAATTCGCAGCCGTGCCATGGCCCGCCAGTTAAAACTGGAATTAAAAATGGCCGAAGTGGAAGTGCAGGCCGATGGCCGCAAAGCTACTTTCTTTTATATTGCCGATGACCGTGTTGATTTTAGAGAACTAATAAAATTATATGCCGGCGAGTTTAAAGTAAAGGTTGAAATGCGCCAGATAGGTGCCCGCCAGGAAGCCGGAAAAGTAGGCGGCATAGGAAGTTGTGGCCGTGAACTTTGTTGCAGCAGCTGGCTTACCGATTTTAAAAGTGTAAATACCAATGCAGCCCGTTACCAAAATTTAAGTATCAATCAAACCAAGTTAAGCGGACAATGTGGCCGTCTTAAATGCTGTTTAAATTACGAGCTGGATACTTATATGGATGCGTTGCAGTTTTTTCCTGATGATTCCGATATGCTGGAGATGGAAAAAAGCCGTGCATTCCTGGTTAAAAAAGATATTTTTCGCAACCTGATGTGGTACACCATGCCAGACAGCAACAAACAATATCCGCTAACCATTGAGCGTGTTAAAAAAATAAAAGAATTAAACAAGCAGGGCATTCGCCCTTCTGACCTTGAACCGGTTGAAGTGGTAAGCAATAAACCTAAAGAAATTGAACCAACCTATGCCGATGTAGTTGGCCAGATAAGTTTAAAGAGTTTGGAAAAAACCAGTCGCAAAAGAAGAGACCAGGAAAGAGGCCCGAATCAACAAGGTGGTGGCGGCCAAAGACAGCGAGGAGGTGGAAATCAACAACAGGGACAAAACCGCTCACAAGGCCCGGGAGGCAATCAACAAAATCGTGGCGGTAACCAACCTAACCGTGGCGGAGCAACCCAACAACAAACTGGTGGAAATCCTCAAGGCGGGGGCAACCAAAGAAATAATAATCCCAACTGGCAGCAAGGCCCGGGCAATAACCGCAACAGGCCGCCAAGAGGTGGACAAGGTGGACAGCAAAGGCCAAATCAAAACCCCAATAACAACAGCGGGGATAAAAAATAACTAAGTTTTAAATGAACGTCGGGGTTTTTACACCCGGCGTTTTTTTAATTTTGCAGCATAATAATCTACATGTCAATAACAGTAAATAATCTTACAAAAATTTACGGCGCACAAAAAGCAGTTGATGATATTTCTTTTACAATAAACAAGGGAGAAATCGTTGGTTTCCTGGGGCCCAATGGCGCAGGCAAATCAACCACCATGAAAATAATTACCGGGTATATTGCTGCAACTGCAGGCACAGCAACAGTTTGCGGCAGTACCGTTACTGAGAATAATAACGAAACCAAAAAGAAGATTGGTTATTTGCCCGAAGCCAATCCTTTGTATTTTGACATGTATGTAAGAGAGTACATTGATTTTATAACCAATGTACATGCTGTAAAAAACAAAAAGGAGGAAATTGAAGAAGTAATAAAAACGGTAGGTTTAACTGTTGAAGCCAATAAAAAAATTGGACAGTTAAGTAAAGGTTATAAACAACGTGTTGGTTTGGCTGCTGCCTTAATACACGATCCCGAAGTTTTAATTTTAGATGAACCTACCAGCGGACTGGACCCCAACCAGATTGTTGAAATAAGAGAGGTTATTAAAAAGCTTGGAGCACATAAAACAGTTTTATTCTCCTCTCATATTTTGCAGGAAGTGCAGGCCATCTGCGACCGGGTGATTATCATCAACAAAGGAAAAATTGTAGCAGATGATATATTAAGCAACCTGACCGGTAAAAAGCATTTTAATGAATTAAGACTGGAAATAAAAGAAGTAGCGCAGGAAGAAATTTTTGACGGTATTCAAAATATAAAACAATTAAATGCCAATACCTGGTTGTTTAAAACAGATGATGCGGATGCTTTAAAAAGAAGACTGATAGAAATCACACTGAAAAAAAATCTGAATATTATTTCATTACAA
>JANMWP010000592.1:0-1621 GCA_031394065.1 Chitinophagaceae bacterium | reverse complement strand
ATGGTATTGCGGTTGGGGTTATTGGCAATAGTGTCATTACTGATGAAATTAAACAAGGATTTGTTTACTCTTTTTAACCAGGGTATATCAGCCAAAGATTTGATATTGATATTGGGAGGGTTGTTCTTATTGTATAAAAGCTCTGCCGAGATATATCATAAAATGGAAGGCGAGCAGGGCAATAAAACTAAAAATATTAAAGCGGTTGCCTTTGCACAGGTAATTCTGCAGATTTTAATAATGGACCTGGTTTTTTCAATTGATTCTATAATTACAGCAATAGGAATGGTTAAAGAAGTATGGATAATGTATGTTGCTATTATTGTTACTGTTTTAATAATGTTGGTAGCCGCAGAGCCTATCAGCAATTTTGTAAACAAACATCCCGCCTTTAAAATGCTGGCACTTTCATTTTTATTGCTGATAGGGTTTGCCCTGGTAAGTGAGGGTTTTGGCATTGAAATTCCCAAAGGATATATTTATTTTTCAATGGCATTTTCAATGCTCGTAAGTGTTTTTCAAATGCGGATGCACAGAAATAATAAACCCGTAGCAACACATGAACATTATAAAGATGGAGAAGATAAATTGCCTAAAAATGTTTTATAAAAATAAAGAGCTATTTAAAACAGTCGGGTATTGGGTTTTTGCTTTGCTATTTATAACATTTGTCAAGCCTTCTTTTTCGCAGGAGTTAAGACTTGCTGATCATAACACAATTGGCTGGTTTGCTTATACCGGAGCTTTTAAAATAAAAGCTAAAATTGCCATTCACACCGAGTATCAGTGGCGCAGGGTTGATGGTATAAAAAACTGGCAGCAAGGGTTATTTCGTACAGGAATAAATTATGCTGTCAGCAAAGATGTAAGTTTAAATGCCGGCTATGCTTTTGCCCAAACTTATGCCTATGGTGATTATCCTGCCGCATTCGGTTTTCCGGAACACCGCATTTTTGAACAGGTGGTAATTAAAAACCCGGTTGGCCGTATTGACCTGTCGCATCGTTTTACTTTAGAACAACGCTTTGTTGGCAGGGTAACAATGCCCAATGGAATAAAAAACACCGACTACTTTTTTTTAAACAGGATGAGATACCGGGTACGTGGAGAAATGCCACTACACAAAAAAAAAGCAGCTAAAAAACCCTGGAGTATCGTAGCACAGGATGAAGTTTTTATTGGCTGGGGAAAAAACACGGGCGCAAATATTTTTGACCAGAACCGGCTGGCAGTTTTGCTTGGTTACAAATTAAATCAAAACATAAAATTTGAAGCTGGTTTTTTAAATCAGATTGTACAGCAGGGTAAAAGAATAAATGATAAAGCTGTGTTTCAATACAACAATGGGCTTATGTTAGGCGCACATTTCACTTTGTCTTTTATTAAATAGACAGATTTTTGAGAGGTTTCAATACGCTGTCTTTCAGAACAAAAAAAATACCCTTTAACCCTTCGCTTTAAATTTATTAATTGCATTCCTGGTAAATTCACTCAACACCAGTTTACCGCTGATGGCTGCCCTTTCTTTTAATAATTCATCCCAGTGTTCGGTTCCTTTCCAGAATATTTTTTTCATTGCGGCCATTGCGATAGGATTGGAGTGTGATAATGTGTTGGCTAA
>JANMWP010000587.1:0-3728 GCA_031394065.1 Chitinophagaceae bacterium | reverse complement strand
TATTTACCCAAATGCCTGGTGCGATATGCAATGGTAATATTATCCCAAAAACCATTCATTTTAGGTATCAGGAATAATTCCCTGCTTACTGTTTTTACCAGCTGCAGGTATTTTTTTATCCCTTTTTTTTCTTTCGGAAATTTTAGGGATAACGAATCGGCTAAATTGTCTATTCCTGCAGGCATGTTAATTCGTTCATCTCCAATCCAGCAATGCTCATAAGCATCTTTATTCATTCTAAAAAAAACCAGTTCGTTGGCAATACCCAGGCCCTCGTATAAATTACAGGTGCTCTGGCCTTTATCCATGCCGCCTATATAATGTACGCCGGGACTGTACCGGTGGCCATCAATATAAAAACTATGGCACCAGCCACCCGGTACATAGTGCTGTTCAATAACAGCCACTTTTTGGCCGGCACGTGCCAAACAAAGCGCTGCTGATAAACCGCCGGCACCAGAACCTATTATTATGGTATCAAATTCTTTCAATATATACGTGTTGCCAAAAAAGTTTTTAACGATAACTGAAGCTGTTACCTGTAAACAAATCTAAGCTAAACTTTTAAAATTCAGGTATTAACACCGGCTTTAAGCAAAATGTTAAAGAAATGCTTTTCCATAAAAGTTTTAAACAAAAAAATATTATGGCATGATTTTGGGTTTTCGGTATCTGTAATCCGGAAGTAGAAAAATAAAAATGAATTTTTTAAACTTTAAAATCTAAATATTATGACTGAAACAAATTTTCCAATACCGCCTGCACCGGTAAAAAAAGGTAACAACTACAAAAATGCCATCATTGGTGTTTTAGCTGCAGGACTTATAGCCGTATCCGGTTATTTAGTGTATGCTAAAAGTGACAGTTCAAAAACTATTCAGCAACAGGAAACAGCTATTGCAAAAACAGTTGACGAAAAAAGTGATGTACAGGCTAATTTTGACGCATCGCTTGCCAGGCTTGATTCTATGCAGACTGTAAATACCGGGTTAGAAGGTAAGTTAACAGCAAAGAACGATGAAATTGCCAAAGTAAAATCGGAGATACGCAGCATTTTAAATAAGAAGAATGCAACTGCGGCAGAGTTAGGCAGGGCAAAAACATTGATAGCATCTTTGAATGATAAGATTACTTCAATGGAGGCTGATATTGCCCAGTTAAAACAGGATAACCAATTGCTTACAAACGACAATGTGGTATTAAAGCAGGAAAAAGAAACATTAACAAAAGACCTTACTACAACTAAGGAAGTAAAACAGGCTCTTGAAAAGAAAGTTGATATTGCATCTACACTGAATGCCAGCAATATTGTAATTACGCCTATTAATGTAAAAAGCAATGGCAAAGAAAAAATTTCAACAACGGCAAAACGTGTAGATAAATTTGTTGTGAGTTTTGATGTTGACAACCGCATTATTCAGTCTGGCTCAACAGATGTGTATGTAGTGGTATTAGGCCCGGATGGTAAAGCCATTAATACCGGCGCAGAAACTTTTACCACACGTGAAGAAGTAACTATTCCTTTTACAGCTAAAATGCCGGTAGATCTGGAAACTGCAAAAAAGAAGAATGTTGAGTTTGCATTTGTACCCGGAACTAATTTTGTACAGGGTAATTACACTGTACAGATTTATCAGAATGGTTTTTTAATTGGCCAGGGAACTAAAGAATTAAAGAAAGGAGGATTGTTCAGTTAATCAAATTATGCAAAACTTGGTTTTCAATATATAATTACAGGTTATCTACAGTTATCTGTAATTAAAATGAGCTACTTGAATGTAAAAATTCAGGTAGCTTTTTGTTTTTGAGGATGGAACACGGATTACACAGGTAAAACGGATGTTAACGGATTTTTTTTTCTGCTTAGCAGTATAAATCCGTTCAATCTGTGTAATCCGTGTTCCATTTTAACCGGTATTAATTACATTTGTGTTTTTACTTTATGCAAAGAAATATTAAAACGGTTGCCATCATTGGCGGTGGCCCATCGGGCTGTTCGTTAGCTACTTTATTAAAAAGAAAGGGATATAAAGTTGCAGTTTTTTTCCTGGAAAAAAGGCCTGAGATTATTGTAGGGGAATCGCTGGTACCAGCCATTATACCATATTTACGTGAGCTGGGCGTGGAAGATGAAGTGAAATTGTACAGCACCTATAAACCCGGGGCATCTGTTTGGGTTAATAAAGATGAAGAAGCAACATCGCCATTTAGTTTTGGCGGCGGCGGATTACCTCCCTATGCTTATAATGTACCTCGTGTAAAATTTGATAAAACTATTTTTGATCTCGCTGTTCGTGAAGGAGTTCCTTTTTTTAATACAACAGCCAAACTGGAACAGATTGGTGATACTGATGAGCTAAAATTAAGTGATGATACCATTGCTGCTGTTAACGATTATTTTAACGGTCAGCCCGATTTGATTGTAGATGCCAGCGGCCGCTCCCGAACTATTTCACGTTTGCTTGATATTCCAACAAAAGAAGGCTACCGAAAAGACATAGCCCTTTTTGCACACCTGAGCGGAGCTGAAAAAATAGAACCTTATAATATTCATTTACACCGTTTGGAAAAAGGGTGGAGCTGGCGAATACCATTGCCGGATCGTATTTCGGTTGGGGTAGTAATTAACCCCGATCATTTAAAAGAATATGGAACAACCAAAGAAGAGCAGTATGATAATTATTTAAAGAAAAATGAAACACTTTTGAAATTTACCCGAAATGCCAAAAGAGAAACAGGCGTGGTTCAATACAATAATTACCAGCTCATCTCCCAAAAAATGGTTGGCAAAAACTGGTTATTAACCGGTGATGCCGGCGGATTTTTGGATCCTATTTTTTCATCGGGCCTGTTTTTGGCCATTAAAGGCTCTTTTGCTGCTGCCGAGGCAATTACTGCAGGAACGGCTATTGCATTTAAAAAATACGAGCAATATCAGTTATACGAATTATCAATTTGGCAAAAATTAGTTGATTGCTGGTACAGCGGCAGCTTGTTTACGCTGTTTAAAGTTGGGCAAGACCAAATGAATTCTGCTATGGGCCGCTTTATAGGCCCACACATGCAGCGTCATTTAACACGCATTTTCTCAGGTGAAGCTGTATATAAAAGTTATAGCCGCAGGTTTTTAAACTTTGTTTTGGGGCCAATGATCCGGTTGATGAAAATTGGGCGGCTTCATAACCGTAAAATGAGTGATTTGGAAATAAAATAATCCCCGAAGTAATTCTTTGCCTGACTTTTAGAGCCCTTAGGGCTATCAGCCAAAACCAGGATAATTAAACCTAATCAGCAGACTATTATTCCACATTTTATCTTTTTCTCACTTCAATAGTCCCGGTTTTACACCTCTGGGTCAAAAAATACCTGACTAAAAGCATTTTATTTTTCATTTATCCGCCATTATTACCGCTTATCAAAATGGCATAATTTCATATTATGTCCGGCTCATTTTTTAAAATATAATACCAGTAAGGGTTTTAGGATATTTTTCACTAATAACAAATGCATATTACTAAAACATACTTAGTACTTTGTTTTGCATAGTACTAAAATATTTATACCTTTGTGTTATCAAAGTAAGCGAAGCAATAAAAGCTGAAATTTTAAGAACCACTCAACTATTAAAACAAAAGTCATGAAAAAGCAAAAAACAAATCAGTTCTCACCAATGAGTAAAGAACAAACTGAAAATTTAACCACTGTAGTAAAAGAAACCATAGCACTGG
>JANMWP010000544.1:0-6210 GCA_031394065.1 Chitinophagaceae bacterium | reverse complement strand
AGGATCCATACCACCTTCAATGATGACAACATTTGATTTTACGGATACAGCATCCAATGCCGATTTAAGGTAATTACTCAGTGCCTTGCAATCGCCATATTTTTTATCATCAACAAAACTTGCCGGAAATGGCCTTAAACCACCAATCCCCAGTTGTATACTTACATACCTCATATTGTGCTGGAGGTAATTATATAAAATTGTTGCTTTTTCAAGATCGGATGTAGCATCCTTTACCAAATTGCCGTAAAATAATTTTCTGTCTTCTTTTAATTCGGTTGTTTTCAGGTAAACCTTATTATACCAGGCGCCAAAATTTTTCCAGCTGGTCATATCTCCATCATACTCATTTAACTGAAATTTATTGGGGGCAATTAAAACATAAGGCAGGTAATTATCTGATGAGCCTGTGTGTTTTTCCAATTTAAATGCGGGAAGGTTTTTTACTTCCCAGTGATATTGATCTTTATTGCCGTCACGGGTTATTACAGGCTGGTAATTGTTGTTTACCACTTTATACCGAAATGATAAATCTGCCGGTACTTCAACATCAAAAACAGCATGTTGAACAGATTGATAGGAATGTTGAAAATAGTTAGCTGGGTAACTGAATAGCCCTTTATATTTTAAAGTATAATTAATTTCAACAGTTACGGGATAAGCAGGTGGCGATACATTAAAATAGGTCACTTTCCCTTCCGGCACAAGGCCTTCGCCATAGTTTAAAGAAGTCATCTCTTTTTTTGAAATCGTATTCTTTTTCAAGCCAAAAAAATCATACACTTTTATTTCCGCATCTTCTAACACCTGAAATTCATAGGAAAATTCCTGAAAATTAAGATACCGTTTTCCCTGTTCATTTAAAATCGTTAATACCTGGTGTACTTCATATTTTGCACTGTTGATATTCTTTATAATAAATTTTATATTTTCTTCCCTTACCACAACATTTGCATCTTTCTTTAAAGAATCGGGTATGGTAAGTGCTGAATAAATGTTTAACTGTGCACGGCCACAAATGGCAAGTACTGTTAAAAATAATAAGGCAACAAGTTTTTTCATTATCTGCTTTTATTTTTTCTTCAACACAATTCTTTCATTAAGAATTGCATACATTTTTTTAAAAAATTCTTTTATAAAAGAATATCCATCTGCTGTGTAATCGGCATACAATAAATCAAGGGTAACTTTAAAAGAAATGATATTGCCGTCCTGTTGCATTCTACGGGACAATACAATACTGGTATCGGGCATTATCATGGTAGTGTTTTTAGGCAACTCATTCACGATATAATCTTCCGGTAAATAATATGTACCGGTTATCACATAACTTTTAGGAAAACTGAAATCAATATCCATTACCCTGTTCTCTTCAATAAAAGGATTTTTGCCCAGGCCAGTAAAAAGGTTGTAAGGCAGAAAGAAATAATCTCCACCCGACTGCATACTGCCGTTGAATTCAATGTTTTGTTCAAACGGAAGCAACTCATCTTTTTCATTTTTTACAGATAAAGAATCTACCTTGATGGTTATTCCCACATTATCCTCAATCATTTCTTTCAGCTTATCTTTTTTATAGGTATTCATGCGGATATTTCGGGCATAACCGGTACTCTTTAAGGTTGCCTGTCCCGATAATTTTCCGTCAGCTTCCACACTACAGATAAAAAAAACAGTATTGGTAAATTTATCTGAACTTGTCAGTTTTATTAAAGTTTCAATACTTTTATCAACTAAAAGTGCATTGGTATTTATTACATCATAAGGCACCAGATTATATGGATTATATTTATCAGCAGCATTCATAATATAATCGGCATCATCGTCTTTTACATAAGCCAGCACAGCATTAAAACGTTTTAAAAAAGGATAAAAAGGATTTACAGTTCCATGATCTTTAGTACTTACCAGCAATGGTTTTGCCTTTATACCTGCCTCTTTCAGCATGTTTATTAAAATGAAATTAATATCTGTAACATTTCCGTTTTTTTTATCCCAGGCATCTTTAATTCCATTGCCGGAATAAATACCATACTCTTCATTCCACTGCATATTCTGCTGCACATAGTTATAAATTGCTCTTATTCTTTCACTGGTTTTCTGCAGTGCCATGGCTGTTGCCAGAATATCTTCAGCTCCCCTCAGATTTTTTTTTATTGCAAGACCAAAATCTTCATCATCCAGTAGTTCTTCAATAATTTTTGGCCAGGTAGTTCTAAAATCTTCAGAATAACCCGGGGAATTTATATTGGACAACTGAAAATCCAATCTTTGCACATAATCTATTCTTCCGGAACTGTATGGTTCATCTTTAAGCCCTTTGATATTGTGCATGATATACCACATACCTTCTCTAATGCCGGTACTGGCCTTCTTTTCAATTTCCTGGCGCTTTGTAACCAGTATTGTAAATTGAAAATATTCGGGTATTGTAACTTTATATGCACTGTAAATTACCGGTATGTTGTTTTGAAATTTCCAGCTGGGTAAATAACTATAAGATTTGCGGGTTGTTTTATACCTGTACTCAAAAACAGTTCCGGTTTTTACATTGGGTAATGCAAAAGAAATTTCAGAAAATTCTTTGTCAATTACCTTATCATAAATGTTTCGGCCTTCCAGTTTTGATTCTTCAATTTTGCCATTTGCATCCAGATTGTAAGAGACCCCGCTGATATTTGATATGTTCTCCCGTTTATTTTTTGCATAATAAGAGAGTTTTATTTTAGCCCGGTTAACAGCCTTTTCTTTCAATATTTTTATCCGGATACGATAGCTGCTTTCTGATACCCACCCAACATTTTCAAAATAATTAAATTCAATTTCTCCAACATCCAGCAAAACAATTGCTTCAGCCCCGGGATCAAAACTACAATCATTCATTGCCAGGTCGGCTTTATCAACTTTACCAAAAGATGGTAAATTATCCTGGGCCTCTAATTCCCAATTCAAGCATAAAAACAAAAAGCAAAAAACTATTTTTTTCATTAAAATGATATTGTGGCGTATTTAAAATTAATGTTTTTATTTATTCAACAAATTGGAATATTACAGCACTAAAAAAGCCGTTCATTTTTCAATGAACGGCTTACAGATTTTTAGCTTGCATTTACCAGGCTTTTTTGGCCACACCGTTTTTAACGGCTTCCAGTGCAGTAGCTTCGCTAAGCATGGTGGTCATTTTATTACCTTTTCCGTCGTTGCCCTGGGCCATATAGCCTCCACGGGAAGTTTTAGTTATTACTGCATCCTGCATTGGAACGTTTTTTTCCTTTGTTTTCATGCAATAAGCTGTTAGCATTTTTGACATTTTAATGAATTTATGGTTAGTAAATATGGGTTGAAGTAGTAAGCTTCAGGTTACAAGCTACTGAAAATATTGGTTTTGGCAAAAATCCAGCCACTTGTTCAGCTTGAAATCAACTATAAAACAGTACCGTTATCCCCAATTGCCATACTGATCATTTATACGTAAAACCCGATAATTTATACTTAAGTCCTGTATTATTTCCACTTATTCTATGCTTAAAAGCCTTAGCAGACAATAGTTTACCCAAATGATAGACAAATCAGGTAATATTGTTATTAACTAATATATCAGCATTAAATAAGGGGCTAAAAGCCCCTTAAAATGGTGATAAAATATATTAAAAATAATTTTAAAAAAAGTTGTTTTTAGCTTGAAAAGGGGTGTTTTACACGTCAATCTTTGCGTATTTAGCATGTGTTTCTATAAATTCCCTACGTGGCGGAACCTCATCGCCCATCAACATACTGAACACCCGGTCTGCTTCTGCAGAGCTTTCAATAGTAACCTGTTTTAAAGTACGGGTTGCCGGATTCATAGTGGTTTCCCAAAGCTGTTCGGCATTCATTTCTCCTAAACCTTTGTACCGTTGTGTGTTTACACTTTCGTCTTTCCCTTGTCCGTATAGTTTAATTAATGCCTTGCGTTCTTCATCGTTCCAGGCATAAGACTGGTCCTTACCTTTTTTAACAAGATACAATGGTGGCTGTGCAATAAATACATAACCCTGTTCAACCAACTCTTTCATATACCGGAAAATGAAAGTTAAGATGAGCGTTGCAATATGACTTCCATCCACATCAGCATCCGTCATGATGATGAGTTTATGGTAACGCAGTTTTGATAAGTCTAATGCTTTGGGATCTTCGGGTGTACCAATCTTTACACCCAGTGCGGTAAACATATTCCGTATCTCCTCATTGTCGTAAATTTTATGCTCCATTGCTTTCTCTACGTTCAAAATTTTACCCCGCAAAGGAAGTATAGCCTGGTAACTTCTGTCACGGCCCTGCTTGGCTGTACCACCTGCCGAGTCTCCTTCCACCAGGTACAACTCACAGCGGTGTGGATCTTTTTCACTGCAATCGGCTAATTTACCTGGCAAACCGCCACCGGTAAGTACACTCTTGCGCTGTACCATTTCACGGGCTTTTTTAGCTGCCGCTCTTGCCTGTGCGGCTAATATTACTTTTTGTATAATGGTCTTGGCATCTTTAGGATTCTCTTCCAGGAAAGCAGATAAAACACGGCTTAAGGTAGAATCAACAACACCCATCACTTCATTATTACCCAACTTGGTTTTGGTTTGTCCTTCAAATTGCGGCTCTGGTACTTTAACTGAAATAATGGCACTTAATCCTTCACGAAAATCATCGCCTTCAATTTCTACCTTGGCTTTTTCAAACATGCCTTCTTTTTCGCCATAGCTTTTAAACACACGGGTAATAGAGCGGCGGAAACCTGCTACGTGCGTTCCTCCTTCAATGGTATTGATATTGTTTACATAGCTGAACAGGTGTTCCTGGTAGCCGGTGTTGTAGATCATGGCAACTTCCACCGTTACATTGCTGGACGCATCGTAGCCATCGCAATAAATTACTGTTGGCAATAAAGAATTACGGTTAGCATTCCTGTCCAGCATTTCTACAAACTCCACAATACCACCTTCGCTGTAAAAAGTTTTAGAATAGGTAGTTCCATCCTCTTCCTTCTCACGCAGGTCGTGCATGTGAATGGTTATTTTTCTGTTTAAGAAAGATAGCTCCCGTAAACGTGCTTCTAAAATCTCACGGTTGTAAACGCTGGTAATGAAAATAGTTTGGTCGGGCCAGAACTGAACGGTGGTACCGTGTTTATCAGACTTACCAATTTCCCTTACCGGATATTGAGGAATACCAGTTGCATATTCCTGCTCAAATGATTTGCCATCGCGGTTAACAACCACATGTAGTTTGCTACTCAAAGCATTTACGCAACTTACACCCACGCCATGCAAACCGCCTGATACTTTGTAAGAATCTTTATCAAATTTACCACCGGCGTGTAAAACCGTCATTACCACTTCCAAAGCACTGCGGTTTTCCTTGGTATGCATGCCTGTGGGAATACCACGGCCATCATCTTCAACCGTAATCGAATTATCTTCATTAATGGTTACGGTAATGTTTTTACAATGACCGGCAAGTGCCTCATCAATGGAGTTATCTACCACTTCGTAAACCAGGTGATGCAGTCCTTTTACCCCAATATCGCCAATGTACATGGCGGGCCTTTTACGAACCGCTTCTAAACCTTCTAAAACCTGGATACTGTCGGCGCCATAACCTGTGTTGGCGGGAGTAGGAACTGCTGCTGTTTCTGTGCTCATATTTTCGTTCTAAATCACTTTTGATATATAAAATTCTGATTCGGGCGAAGGTACGAAAAAACAGGGGTTTAAGCCAATAAAAAGGGGTTTATTTTGGGTTGATTTTTTGCACCGGTTTCCACCAGATTTGAGCCACGGATTGCATCGGATTTTTGGCCACGGATTACACAAATTTTCACGGATTTTTTTTCAGACAAATGAACCTGCTCATAACTTTAAACGTTAAACCTTTAAACATTAAACCTGTTTTCGTATCTTTGTATCGAAATTTTTCAATGTATCAACAATTAGACATATTAAGTATTGCACACCGGCAACCTTTTTTACAGGAGGATTTGGATGTGTTACTGCATGTTGACAGGGTAGTGCCCGGCTCCGTGCATTATTCCATTAATCGCTACCGCAAACAGCCACAATGGAATATTGATGATACCGGTATATTAATTTACCATGTTGAAAAAAATAACCCGGAAGCCAATTACCTGCAATTGAAATTTTGTGTAAGCGGTAATGTCTATTGCAGGCAAAAACAAAC
>JANMWP010000520.1:0-3021 GCA_031394065.1 Chitinophagaceae bacterium | reverse complement strand
ACTCCTAACTCCTAACTCCTAACTCCTAACTCCTAACTCCTAACTCCTAACTCCTAACTCCCAACTCCTAACTCCCAACTCCTAACTCCTAAAAAACTACCAAATATTACGTGGACAATAACTTCCGTATTTATTGCCTATTAAAAAGCCAACCATAATTTCGTGTGTACCCTTGGTAAATGTTTGCAGGCGGGATGTAGTTGCATGTTCATAAGCATAACTTACATTAAACGTGTTGGAGACATTAATACCAATCATTCCGGAATAACCACCTACCAGGTTTGCATGCCGG
This sequence comes from Chitinophagaceae bacterium, assembly GCA_031394065.1. Lineage (GTDB taxonomy): Bacteria > Bacteroidota > Bacteroidia > Chitinophagales > Chitinophagaceae > Ferruginibacter. Next base: position 2,729 of record JANMWP010000520.1, on the reverse strand, counting down.
TAGCTGGCACCAAGCCATAAAAAATCCTGGTATTGCACTTTAACATTGGCATGTATGGCAGTAAGCTGTGGTTGCCAGTATTGAACCATAACTGAAGGTAATACAGTAACATCATCCGAAATGGCAAACTTGTATCCACCGGTTGCAAAAAAGTTAGGCGTAAATGTTTCGCCGTAAGCTTTATCGGTTACAAATTTAGCTTTACCCGGTATAATATTTAATACCGAAACACCCAAAAAATACCGGGCAGAATACAACCAAAGGCCGGCTCCTATTTCAGGTTTTATTTTGCTGATAGAACCATTATTATATCCAATGGCCGGATCATTGGGATCCAGGTTTCCCCATACAATTTTTGATCTGTCTAAACTTACACTGCTTACACCAACATTTAAGCCGGCAGCCAGACTGGTTTTAACAGAAAGCGGCAAGTGATAAGCATAAGAAACTGCAGCAGACCAACGGCTGATATACCCCGCTTTATCATTTATTACCTGCAATCCTATTCCATGATGTGCAGGCGAAACAGCATATTCATCCCATGCTTTGGGGCCACCGGGATGCTCTCCCGGAACCTGAAAAGAAGTCGCACTCGTTCTCATATCTTTTTTACCCAAAGGGCCGTGTATACTTAAGTAGGTGGTAACAGGTGCCCCGCTGATACCCGCCCACTGGTTGCGGTAACTCAGTTTTACATCGGTATAATTTTCAATTCCTGTAATGCCGGGGTTGAGAATATAATTATTTAAAATATACTGGGTATAGTATGGTTTAGCCTGGCCAAATGCTGTAACAGCAGAAAAACAAAGTATAGCGGCTATAAAAACAAATTTCTTCATGCTTTCATTTTTTCACTGGGGTATGCAATTTCCCGTTTAATAAAGTTCAATCTTTTTGATTGAAATAAATGTTAATGATGGCTGTAAAAATTTACAGCCATCCGCCGGAAGGCGGACCGCAGTAAATCATCATTATTTAATTATGGTTACATAACCGGTAATCGGGTCACGGCCATTACCTGGTTCAATAATATAATAGTAAGTATCAAATGGTAATGGTTTACCCTTAAAATTACCGTCCCATGGCGTATTATAGCCCCTCGATTCAAATATCAATGTACCGCCCCGGTTAAAAATCTGTACCCGGTTGTTTGGATAAGTATTCAGGTAATCTATTCTCCATTTATCATTGATACCATCCCCATTTGGTGTAAATGTATTTGGTATTACCGGGAATTTCAGCAGCTTAACAAATACAGCATCACTAAACTGGCAACCGCCCCTGCCGGTAACTGTAAGCCGGTAAGTCATATCAGTTGTTGGGTTAACCACCCTTGGCTGTGGAATTTTAGGGTCAGTTAAAAACTGAACCGGGGTCCAGGCATATTTAGGGTCGTTGGCAAAAGTGATACTTTCCAATTGAACTGAACCACCCTCCAATACAAACTTATCGGGGCCTGCATTTACATGCGGGTAAGGATAAACCGTAAATGGTTTGCTGATGGTATCACTATTACAACCAAAACTGTTTATGGAGTACATGGTTATTTTGTATGTAATGGTATCCGCATAGGTATAGGAAAGCGGGTTTATTGTGCGGATGTTTGCATCTCCCATATCCCAATGCCATTGATTAACGATGCCGTCTTTGCCATCGGTATTATCAGTAATAATTACATTATCGCCGATACAAACACTTGGTTTGCTGAAAACAAAATCGGCTTTTGGTTGCGGGTGAATAGTAGTAAGTGGTTTGATTTTGACAGTTTCGCAACCAATAACATTGTTATTTAATACTGCAAGGCTTCTGGCTGTAAGTTTAACATCATACTGTCTTTGTACAGAAAACCAGTGTGGCGGAGGGTTAAATGCTGTTGATGAATTGGCAGTACCGCTGGAAGGATCATCAAAATCCCATAAATAAGTCATTCCGCTTAAATCAGGCATTGTAGAGCCGTTTGTGAATGTAACAATTGCATTGGGTATGCAATAACCCGGTTTATCAACCGTAAAATCGGTTACAGGGTAAGGGTTAACCCTTATCTCGCCAATAGTATTTGCAATAAGGCAACTGTTACCGGTTGTAGAAATTGTAAAATTAAATAACGGGCCCCCAGCTGTTGTTGTTGGTGTACCGCTGATGGTTAGTGTTGTACCTGATAAAGTATAGGTAACGCCCGGAGGTAAATTACCAATAGTTACACCGGTTGCTCCACCACCTATATTATACACTATCGGATCAATTGGTGTGTTTACACAAACAGATTGTGCAGTATCGCCCGAGTTGAATGCGATGGTATGGTCGGGCTGTACTGCAATAGAACCTGCAGCATTTGCAAGTACACAGCTGTTACCTGTTGTTACGATTGTAAATGGAAATAATGGTCCGCCGGCAGCCGGGCTTGGCAGTCCGCTGATGGTTAACGTATTTCCGGCAACAACATAAGTAACGCCGGTGGGCAAACCAGTAACCGTTGCTCCGGTAGCACCACCACTTAAAGTGTATATAATTGGTATTATAGGTGTATTGATACAAACAGATTGGTTTTGATTACCACTGGCAGCATTCCATGCAATACCATGATTAGGATCTATTGTAATTGCCGCAACAGTATCCGTACTCAGACAACCAAAGGCCGATACATTGTGCATTCGTACATTATAGGTTCCCGGTAAAGCAAACGTATGTGTAAATGTAGAACCCGGTGCATGGTTTTCTATGGCTGTGCC
>JANMWP010000506.1:0-8324 GCA_031394065.1 Chitinophagaceae bacterium | reverse complement strand
GCTCCGATAACAAACATCAGGTTGTTTATATTTCCCCAGCTGCTTACTTTTTTTAAAACTGTTTCATAAAGAAATTCTTCACCACCGCCTTGGTTCGTGTCTTCACAAACAAATTTCAATTGCTCAAAATCTTTACTGCCTGCATTGCTGGTTAAGCCCAAAACGATGGCCCATTTATTTTTAAATTCTAAAAATGGTTTTACACTGTCTTCGCCCATGTATGGCGCAATGGTGATGGCATCAAAGTTCATCGTTTCAAAAAATGCTTTGGCATATTGCGAGGATGTATTGCCAATATCTCCACGTTTGGCATCGGCAATAATGAATTGATCTTTGGGAATATAGTTCACGGTTTTTTCCATCGCTTCCCAACCTTTCAATCCCATAGCTTCGTAAAAAGCAGTGTTTATTTTGTATGCTACACAAAGATCCTGTGTGGCATCAATGATCTGTTTATTAAATTCAAAAACAGCATCAGGATGAGATTGCAGATGTTTAGGAATTTTGGTGAAATCTGTATCCAAACCAACGCAGAGGTAAGATTTTTTTAATTGTATCTGTTGTATCAGTTGCTTTCTTGTCATGTGGTAAAGTTAGTTGCAAAACTTTATTTCTTGTTTAGATGTTCTTCGCTATAATCTTCGCTTCACCCTTCTCTCCTGAGCCTGTCGAAGGATGGAGAAGGGCCGGGGATGAGGTTATAATCTCTTTTCCATTTCATTGGCAATAGCTGCAGAATTTGCATCGGCTCTTTTTCTTAACTGCTCAATTATATTTTTTTGCGATGCTTCATCCCTGTTATGGCTCAGCTTAAAAACATTGTCGAATGCCTCTACTTCAATGGAAAAACCTACAATGGCTTTTACCATATGGTCGATATATTCCTTTGGTAAGTTGTCAAATGCACTTTGAGACGAAGTTCCTGCATATTTATCGCTAAGGGCCTTTACAGCATTGCGTGTACCTGCTTCATCCATAAAAGTAATTTTTCCTTTTGCGTGCACTGTCATATAATTCCAGGTAGAACCCATGTGCGGATCGGTATACCAGTTTGCATTTACAAAACAATGCGGCCCCGTAAAAAGCACCAATATATTATTGTTCTTTTTAAATGCTACATGATGATCTGTCTTTTTCATCATATGCCCTTCCAGGAATATTTTATCTTCCTTTATTTTTATTGCTAAAGGAATTTGTGTTGCTACAGGATAATTTTCTCCCATGCCGGTAATTAAGGCAAAAGCATTTTCTTTCATAAAGTCAATAACCTTTTGTTGGTCCTGTTCGGTATAGTAAGAGAATTTGTACATAACTATTATTTTATTACACGGATTTTTACGAATTACACTAATTAGTGTAACATTTTTAATATCATTTTTTCAATTTCTTCATCCTGCCATTTGTTTTCAATATCCGGTATCGCCATGATCTGTTGCATGATGGCTTCCTGCTTTTGTCCGTTTACCAGTGCTTCACTATATCTTATTTGCGGACTGAATGTTACCTGTGCATAGGCCGGAATCCATTTATCGGAATATTTTTTGCTGAATGCTGCTTCAATTTTTTTCTGCAGTAAAAATTTAGGGTCTGCAACTTTGTCTCTCATCTCTACAAAATTATTTAAAGCCAGGTCGCAGATAGCATCGCCATCAGCTTTTCTTAAGCTTTGATATTCGCTAAGAATGGCTGTCCAGTTTTCCGCATGCTTGTCAATTAAACTGTTTAAAACCGAGCAGTCTTCAAAACCACAGTTCATGCCCTGACCAAAGAAGGGAACCATGGCATGGGCAGCATCGCCAATCAGGGCAAATTTATCTTCACGTATCCAGGGAAAGCATTTTACAGTAACCAAAGATGAAGTTGGGTTATTAAAAAAATCTTCTGTTAATGTTGGCATTAAAGGCGCCGCATCTGTAAAAATTTTTTCAAAAAATGATCTCACTTTTTCTTTTGTATCCAGTGTTGCAAATGAAACTTCTCCTTCAAAAGGAAAGAAAAGTGTACAGGTAAAACTTCCATCAATATTTGGTAATGCAATCATCATGTAATTGCCACGTGGCCAAATGTGTAAGGCATTTTTCTCCAGCAAAAAACTTCCGTTTTCTCCGGTAGGAATGGTTAGTTCTTTATAACCAAAGTCAATATAGTATTGATTGTATTGAAAACGGTCGTGCTGCAACTGGTGGGTTAGCCTGGCGGCAGAAAATGCGCCATCGCTGCCAAATGCAAGTTGATAGTTAATAGTTGATGGTTGATGGTTGACCATATCTTCAAAGTTGATTTCATTTTTATTCCAATCTATATTTTCGCATTTTTGGTTGAAGTTGATCTCAACATTATTTTGTTCGGCAAGATCCATCAGCTTGCAATTCAATTCGCCTCTTGAAACTGAATTAATGTATTGCCCTTCTTTTCCATAAGCCTGGTAAGCGGTGCTGCCATCTGCATTGTGCATAAACCTGCCATGCATGGGGATGCATATTTTTCTGATCTCATCCATCAGGCCAACTTCTTCCAATGCTTTGATGCCACGATCACTTAATGCAAGGTTGATGGAGCGGCCGGCAACCATATCCTGCTTGCGCATATCAGCCCGGCGTTCAAATATTTTTACATTGTATCCACGATTGGATAAATAAATGGAAAGTAACGAACCGACCAATCCTGCACCAATAATTACTGTGTCTTTCTTATGCATCAATTCTTATTTAAGATCAGTTTTACAATTTCTCCAAACTTCCAAACATCTTCAAAACTATTGTATAAAGGTACTGGTGCTACCCGTATTACGTTGGGTTCACGCCAATCGGCTAACACACCGTTTTGTTTTAATGCATCAAAAACTTCCTTTCCTTTTTGCAACATCAGCATAGAAACCTGGCAACCTTTATTTTCTTTTGGTGTGATGATCTCTATCTTTTTTTCTGAAGATGTAGCATTTAGTTCTTCAATGATAAAAAATAAATAATCGCTGAGTTGTTGTCCTTTAGCAATTAAATTTTCTATTCCTGCTTCTTCAAAAATATCCAGCGAAGCCTTATGCGCTGCCATGCTTAATACCGGTGCATTGCTCAATTGCCAGCCTTCGGCAGTGGCAATGGGTTTAAAACCTTTCTCCATTTGAAAGCGGGTTACTTTGTCATGTCCCCACCAACCCGCCAGTCTTGGTAATGCTGTATTGCCTGTATGTTTTTTATTAATGAATGCCCCCGCAACACCACCGGGGCCACTGTTTAAATATTTATAACTGCACCAGCAGGCAAAATCAACATCCCAATCATGCATGTGTAATTCAATATTACCGGCAGCATGCGCAAGGTCGAAACCGCAATAAGCACCGGCTTCGTGGGCAGCTTTGGTAATCGTCTTCATGTCAAAAACCTGGCCGCTGTAATAATTTACACCGCCAAAAATTACCAATGCAGTTTGAGCAGCATGTTGTTTTATGGTGGCAAGAATATCTTCTGTTCTGATGGTATGTTCGCCAGTTCTTGGCGCCACTTCAATAATTACTTCATCTGGATTTAGTCCATGAAACTTCGCCTGTGTTTCCAATGCATATTGGTCTGATGGAAATGCTTTTGCTTCGCAGATTATTTTAAATCTTTCTTTTGTTGGCTGATAAAAACTCGCCATCAGTAAATGCAGGTTCACGGTTAGTTGGTTCATCACCACAATTTCTTCCGGCAATGCGCCAATAATTTTTGTAAGCAATTGTGGAAACATTTCATGATAACTAAACCAGGGTTGCCTGGCATGAAAATGCCCTTCCACACCAAAGCTGGCCCAGTCTTCCAGTTCGTTCAACACATAATTCTGCGTGGTTTTTGGTTGCAGGCCAAGGGAATTACCGGTAAAGTAAATGCATTCATTTCCGTTGATAATGGGGATATAAAATTTATCTCTGAAATGTTTTAATGAATCTTTCTCGTCTAATCGTTTGGCAAAATCTAAACTATTCTCAAATGTCATCCTTGTTGTTTTTAATCAATGGTCGCAATCACTTTTAATTCAATTGCAATTGGTGTTGGTAAACTTTTTACTTCTACTGTAGTCCTGCATGCCTGCACATTTTCAAAATATTCGCCGTAAATTCTATTGTAAATGGGAAAATCTTTTTTCATGTTGGTTAAGAAAACCGTTACATCTACAATTTTATCCCAACTGCTGCCACTGACTTCCAGCACGGCTTTTACGTTGGCAAAAACCTGCAGGGTTTCGGCTTCAATATCGTACTTGATAATATTTCCATCAGCATCCAGTTCCAGTCCGGGAATGGTATTGTCTTTTGCACTTCTGCTGCCAATGCCGGAAAGGAATAACAAATTTCCTACACGCCTTGCATGGGGGTAAGCACCTAAGGGCTTTGCTGCTTTGTTTGTATTGATTATTTCAGACATTCAATATTATATATTATATTTTGAATTTTTACTTTTGATTTTTGACTTTAAAACTGAATACAAACATTTTTCGCTTCTGTAAAAAACCTTAACGCTTCCCATCCGCCTTCTCTTCCTACGCCACTGTTTTTCATTCCACCAAAAGGCGTACGCAAATCCCTTACCAGCCAGCAGTTTACCCAAATGATGCCGGCCTCTACTTTTGCAGCAATACGGTTTGCTCTGCTGATATCCTGTGTCCAGATGCTGGCAGCCAAACCATAATTTGTTGCATTGGCTAATGCTATTGCTTCTTCTTCGGTATCAAAAGGTTGTATGGTAACTACCGGCCCAAAAATTTCTTCCTGGTTGGTTTTACAGTTTTGATCTAATCCTTCAATAATGGTGGGTTCAATAAAATATCCATCGGCACACCTGCCGGTTAATTTAACTGCATTGCCGCCACATAATATTTTTCCGCCTTCGTCTTTAGCAATGTTGATACAGTTCATTATTTTTTCAAAATGCACTTTGCTAACAATGGCGCCCTGTTTACTTTTTTCATCTAACGGATCGCCAACTATTAAGTTTTTTGCAATGGGAATAAAATATTTTTTAAAATTTTCATAAGCACTTCTTTCAAGTAATATTCTGCTGCCGCATAAACATATTTGTCCCATATTTCCAAAAGATGAGCGGATGGTTTCGGTCAGCATTTTTTCCCAGTTACAATCATTAAAAATAATATTAGGATTTTTGCCACCTAATTCTAAAGACAATTTTTTAAACATGGGTGCAGCAATAGATGCTATTCGTTCGCCTGCTTTTGTGCTGCCGGTAAAAGAAATGGCTTTTATGTCGGGATGCTTTACAATGGCTTCACCGCAATGCTGGCCCACACCGTGTACAATATTTAAAACACCATCGGGCAATCCGGCTTCTTTGCATATTTTTCCTAAAAAAAATGCAGTAACCGGAGTTACTTCAGATGGTTTTGCAATTACGCAATTGCCTGCCGCCAGTGCAGGAACAATTTTCCAGGTAAATAAATACAAGGGGAGGTTCCAGGGAGAAATACAGCCAACAATACCAATTGGCTGACGCAATGTATAATTTACCGCTTTGTCTTCCATCTGGTGGCTCTCGTTAGCAAAATGCATGATACCAGTTGCAAAAAAACGGAAGTTGGAAGAAGCTCTTGGAATATCAATCTCTTTACTTAACCACAAAGGTTTGCCGTTATCATTGGTTTCGGCCAGGGCCAGTTCTTCTAGGTTTTTATCAATGAGTTCGGCAATTTTATTGAGTATGATGAATCTTTTTTCAACCGGTAAAACGCTCCAGGCCGGAAATGCTTTTTTTGCTGCTTTAACGGCTATGTCAATGTCTTTTGAATTGCTGTCGGGTATTTGTCCGTAGATAGCGCCGGTTGCAGGATTTACATTGTCAATAAAATTGCCGCTAAGCGGGCCAATAAAATTGCCACCAATAAAATTTTCCAGGTGATATGGAACAGTCAGATTCATACTTAAAGGTAAAGAATTAGTTATGAATTATGAGTGATGAGTTATGAATGTGAGGCGTTTGAAGTGAATGCTGAATGACTTGGTACAGTACAAGAGTGCGACGCCAATGAAGCTGGGTAAAGAGTAGCTGCTTGGTTCAAAAAAATAATTAACTTACAAGTCTAAAATTAAGATTATGTCTATAGCAGCTCCTTTTAATTTAAAGAAATGGATTGATGATAACCGGGATAAACTGAAACCACCAGTGGGCAATCAATGTGTTTATAAAGATGCAGAGAATTTTATTGTGATGGTTGTGGGTGGGCCTAATAGCCGCAAAGATTATCATTTTAATGAAAGCGAAGAATTGTATTACCAGGTGGAAGGGAATATTATTTTAAAAATTGTAGATGATGGTGTACCAAGAGATATACCCATCAATGAAGGCGATATGTTTTTACTGCCACCAAAAACACCACACTCGCCACAACGTGGTGCTGGTACAGTAGGCCTGGTAATTGAAAAAGTAAGAGAAACTGAAGAAGATGGATTTTTATGGTACTGCGAAAACTGTGGCAATAAATTGTATGAGGAATATAAAGTGATTACAGATATTGTTGCACAACTGCCACCGGTTATGGAGGGCTTTTATGCTGATGAGCATAAAAGAACCTGTAGTAAATGTGGAAGCGTAATGGCACCTCCAGTGCGGAAGGGATAGGGGAACGCAGATTTTTATGATGATTATGATTTTCGCAGATCTTTGATGACTACTTTATGATGGATAATTATAAACATAGCGAGATTACTGAAATTATTATAAAAGCCTTTTATAATGTTTATAATAAATTGGGGTATGGTTTTTTGGAAAAGGTGTATGAAAAGTCATTAGAAATAGAATGTAGAAAACTTGGCTTGAAGTGTCTCTGTCAATGTCCGATTGAAGTGTTTTATGATAATGAAGTAGTAGGCTTTTATATTGCTGATATGATTATAAATCAGTTTGTAATTGTAGAGATTAAAGCCGCTTCGGCTATAAACACAGAACATGAAATCCAATTGGTAAACTATTTGAAGGCCACTGAAATTGAAGTTGGGCTTGTTTTAAACTTTGGAAAGAAACCTGAATTCAAACGAAAAGTATTTTCATCTGATTACAAAGAATAAATTCAGTTAATTTCATAATAAATCATAACCATCATAAAAATCTGCGTTTCAAAATAAAGAACGAAGTTCTTCCATGAAAATAGATATACATACTCATATCATGCCCGACAAAATGCCCAACTGGGTACAAAAATTTGGCTATGGTGAATTTATACATTTGGAACACCGCAATTGCAAAGCCTGCATGATGAAGGGTGATAAACTTTTTAGAGAAGTAGAAGATAATTGTTTTGACGCTGCGGTTCGATTGAAAGAAATGGATGAAACAGATGTAACCATACAGGTACTCTCTACCATTCCTGTACTTTTTAATTATTGGGCAAAGTCAAATGATGGTTATGAAACCTCCCGTTTTTTTAATGACCATATTGCTGATACGGTTGCAAAGAATCCTGAACGGTTTATTGGTATTGGAACGGTTCCGCTGCAGGATATTGACCTGGCGATTAAAGAAATGGAACGTTGTGTAACTGAATTAAAAATGCCGGGACTGGAAATTGGAAGTAACATTAATGGCTTAAACTTGAGTGATCCAATATTCTTCCCGTTTTATGAAGCGGCTGAAAAGCTCGGCTGCGCCTTGTTTGTACATCCCTGGGAAATGATGGGGGAGCAGCAGATGCAAAAATACTGGCTGCCGTGGCTGGTAGGTATGCCTGCAGAAACTTCCCGGGCAATTTGTTCGATGATATTTGGAGGTGTGTTTGAGAATTTTCCAAAGCTAAGAGTTGCTTTTGCACATGGAGGAGGAAGTTTTCCTTTAACCATTGGCAGAATTGAACATGGTTTTAATGTACGGCCCGATTTGGTTGCTGTTGACAATCCCATTAACCCAAGAGACTATATTGGTAAATTCTGGATTGACAGTTTGGTACATGACGATAAAGCGATGCGTTACATTATTGATGTAATGGGAGCGGATAAAATATGTTTGGGAAGTGATTATCCTTTTCCGCTGGGAGAGCATCATCCGGGTAAATTAATTACCGAAATGAATTTTGATACAGGCCTTACCGAAAAATTATTATTTAAAAATGCAAATGATTGGTTGAGTTTATAAACTACTCATTAAATAAATTGGGATAATCTGTAATGATCCCATCAACCCCCATCTTTTTAAATTCTTCTATTTTCTTTTTATCATTCACCGTCCAGGGAATTATTTTCATATTCAGATCGTGGCAATCTTTTATCAGCTCCGGAATAACCATAATTGATTCGGGACTGTAAATGGTTGGCGTAAATCCAATGTCTTTCATTTGTTTGCGAAAAC
>JANMWP010000494.1:0-1742 GCA_031394065.1 Chitinophagaceae bacterium | reverse complement strand
GCGTTTTGCTTTTGTATTTGGTTCCGGCAATTCCGATAAGCCCTAAAGCACTGTCATTCTTAAAATGGTCTACCAGTATTGCCCCCCAGTTTTGTGTTTTAAAAATGCGCCGATTCCAAAAAATTAAATACATTGTATTTATAAATTACCCGTTTAATGTACTACAAAACTCCGGGCCTTAGGATTTATCTGATAATTTTCTTTATTGGCTGTATTGTTAACTGCCATGCTCAAACAACTTTTACTGATAAAATTGCCGGATGGAAAACAACATTCCCCAAAGAAGAAGTGGTGGCAAACCTGTTTAAAGAAGTAATTGATTTTACTTTAGTTGCTTCACCAGCCGTCGGCGAAGCCAAGGTTAAGGCTAAAGTTTCTTCCGAAACTGTTTTGGTGCCGGTAAAGGACTTTATTAAATATGAAGACGGGCTTTTTTATAATGATGAAATGTCGGTTGAAAACATAAAAGTTTTAAACCCCGATAACAAAGATGTTACCGTACAAAAACTATGTGGCGATTACAGCAGCGAAAATATTTTTCACAGCGATGCTAAACTATGTGTTGTTAAATTTCCGCTTGCCGAAAAAGGCAAACCCTTCAATTACACTTTTCAGGAAAATTATCATGATGTAAAATATCTTACTTCATTTTATTTTTTACAAAGGTTCCCGGTCATTGAACGAATTGTACAGTTCAATATCCCATCATGGCTTGAAGTTGACCTGCGTGAATTTAATTTTGAAGGATATGCCATTCAAAAAACAACGTTAAAAGAAGGCGATATTACAAAGATCAGTTTCAGGATAACCAATACACAGGCATATAAATCCGAGTCGCATTCGCCCAATCATGCAATCAGTTATCCGCATATCATCTGTGTAACAAAAGCATTTACCGAAACCAGTAAACGAACGGTTCTTTTTGAAAATGTAAAAGACCTGTACAGCTGGTACAGCAGCATTTGCAGCGAAATTGGCAATAACCCCGAAATGCTTAAAACCAAAGTAACAGAGCTCACCGCTAATAAAAAAACCGACCAGGAAAAAGTGGAAAGTATTTTTTACTGGGTACAGGATAATATCCGCTACATTGCTTTTGAAAACGGTATTATGGGTTTTAAACCCGATGCTGCACAAAATGTTTTAAAGAATAAATATGGCGACTGCAAAGGCAAGGCCAACCTTTTAAAAACCATGCTGACCATTGCAGGTTTTGATGCAAGACTTACCTGGATAGGCACTTCTGACCTGCCTTACGATTATTCTTTGCCATCTTTAGCTGTTGACAACCACATGATATGTACTGTAATTTTAAACGGTAAAAAATATTTTCTGGATGGAACGGAGGAATATATTGCACTGAATGATTATGCCCAGCGCATACAGGGCAAACAGGTATTGATTGAAGACGGGAAAAATCACATCATTGACAAAATACCCGAATTTACTGCCGAAAGAAACAAGGTGATCATAACAAATAAAGTAAGCATTTCTGATAACCAATTAACAGGCAATTCAATTACAGAGTATAATGGCGAATCAAAAATATCGGTTCAAAGTGCTTATGCTGGCATTAAGAATGATAAAAAAGCAGAGAGCCTTGCTGATTTTGCAAGAAGCAACAACAGCAATATAGAAGTTTCGAATATCACCAATTCAGACTTTAAGGATCGCCAAAAACCCCTGCAGTTAAAATATGATTTTAAAGCCAATAACCAGGTTACCAAAGCTGGCAATGAATT
>JANMWP010000386.1:0-7398 GCA_031394065.1 Chitinophagaceae bacterium | reverse complement strand
AAGGTTTCTAAAAGTAATAATGAAGTACAAACTTGCACTAAATGCGTACCTCAGCCAACCCCTTAATGTTTAAACAACAACCACAAATACACTAAAATGCAGTACTGTAAAGGATTCTGAACAAAATGTGGGTAAAATAATTTGTAAAATATGGGTAAATATACGAAAAAAGAATAGTAAAATTACTATGCATAGGTATAGTAACTTTACCTGCGTAATTATACGAAAGCTTTAAATAAGCATCGGATTTTTACTTATTACCCGCTTTTGGTTAGTAATACCAGGGGGGTCGGTTTACTGAAGCGTAAATTTATGGTATATGTTATTCCTTATGTGCAGATCAAAAATATAAGGCGACAGTATTGGATTTGTAAAGCGGGATTTATAAAAAAAGTTGATTGACAAAAGGAAAACAAGCACAAACAAGGTTCTTCGCAGGTAATTGGAACTTCTTTTGTATTTCTATTGGATATTTGGATAATTGGATATTCGTTTAACCAATGTCAATCAACTGGTACAAATGTATGCCTGAATATAAACCTGCACAAGCGGATTTATGCCCCTTTTTTTGTTTACTGTAAATACTTTTTATAGTGCAATAGCGAAAGCGGCTAACGTAGTTTAACGTGGTTTTGTAGTCGTAAATTTACGAAGTAATTTTACCTAAAACATTGATTTTTAATTTATTAATAAACCAGGCAATCAAATTATACTAAAAGATATAGACATATAGCACGAAAATTGTAACTTGAGTTGCTTTTGTATGTTAACCCAATTATCAAAACTATGTCAAACGACAGCTTAATTAAAATTGCAATTGCTGACGATCATAAAATTTTCAGAGACGGTATAAAAATGGCACTGGCTGGCAAGCTCGATCTTAAAATGCTGTGGGAAGCGGAAGATGGTAAGGATATGATGCATAAAATAGCCATTAAAAAGCCAGAAGTGCTTTTAATGGACATCCGGATGCCGGAAATGGATGGTATTAATGCCATACAGCTAATTCGTAAAGAATACGAGGATATAAAAATTATTGTACTTACCATGTATGATGACCAGCAAATGATAAGTAAAATGATGGAAATGGGTGCCAATGCCTATTTAACCAAAACAACCGATCCGGAAGAGATTTATGAGGCCATACTTACCTGTATGAATGATGATTTTTATTTTAATGACCTGGTAAATAAAGCGGTAATGGGTAAGCTGATGCAGAAAAAAAATGTACGGCAGCATTATGGCAGTAATACCCCGGTAAATTTTAATGAAAAAGAATTGAAGATACTTCAACTGCTATCTGAAGATAAAACCACCGAAGAAATATCCAAAATAATTTTCCTGAGTCCACGTACCATTGAAACCATACGCCAGAATATGAAAACCAAGGTAGATGCCAAAACCATTGGCGGTTTAATCATGTATGGCATGCGCAATAAGCTGATTGAGTAACAATGGCTTAAAAAATAGTATCCGTAAATCGTTTATTCCCCTGTTCACTTTGCGTAAAAACCCCATCCTTTACAAAGGGTAATTACACTCTTTCTTTTTTTTGAATATAATTTGAACTTGCATTCTACGTTAATATAAGTGCTAATCCAAATCTGTAGTACCCAAAAACCTGTTATATGATGACGAACGATAGTATGAATGAACCAATAAAAGTAATAATTGCCGACGATCATGTGTTGTATCGTGCAGGTGTAAAAACAGCCCTCAGCACTAAAAAAGATGTGAAAATGGTGGCCGAAGCTGATAATGGCATGCATTTACTTAATATGCTCAAAACGACGCCGGTAGATGTGATTTTGCTGGATATTCAGATGCCGATTATGGATGGAATAACCGCTTTACCCGAAATAAAAAAGCTTTACCCTGCAGTGCGTATTATTATGCTTACCATGATGGATGACCATAGTATGATTACCAAATTAATGGAGATTGGCGCCAACAGTTATCTTACCAAAACCAGCGATAGCGAAATTATTTACGAAGCCATAAAAACCTGTTTTGACCAGGAATATTACTTTAACTCCTTAACCAATAAGGCCCTGCTGACCAACTTGAAGCAGCGTAGCGATGTTACTCCGCAACGCATGATACAACAGGAAGCCCATTTGAATGATAAGGAAATGCTGATTCTGAAACTGATGTGTGAAGAGAAAAGTACCAAGGAAATTGCCGATATGGTTGATCTTAGTCCACGTACGGTAGAAGCGATACGGGATAAACTGAAAGTAAAAACTGGTGCTAAAAGTACGGCAGGTTTAATTATGTATGCTGTAAAGCACAATATATTAAACGAAGAAATCTAACTGAAATAATATTGTAACGACTGTTCTCTAAAACTGTAATGAAAAATGCCCCCTGGTAATTCGGGGGGTATTATTTTATTGCTGCACCTGAACTAAGAAACCTGTTAATAGTATATTTGGCAATGGAGTATTTAATTTTTAACAGTAAATATTATAAACCAGAAACTGCAATAGTTACGGCCAGCAGCCGTGGATTAAGGTTTGGCGACGGACTTTTTGAAACCATTAAAAGTATAAACGGGCAATTGCAATTTGTAGATGAACATTTAGCACGCTTGTGGAAAGGCCTGCAGCTATTACAGTTTAACATTCCAAAACACTTTACACCCGATAGTTTAGAAGAAGAAATACAGGCTTTGCTACAAAAAAATAAGCATCTTAAAATGGCCCGTATCAGGTTAACTGTTTTTAGAGGCGATGGAGGATTGTATGATGAAATGGATCACAAACCCAATTACATTATACAAACCTGGGCACTTACAGATGAGCCAGGCAGCTGGAACAGCAATGGATTGGTTTTGGGTATTTATGCCGATGCAAAAAAAGTCTGCGATATACTCAGCAACCTAAAGCACAATAATTTTTTACCCTATGCCATGGCAGCGCTTTATGCCAAAAAAGAAAAATGGAATGATGCGGTTCTATTAAATACCGACGACCGGCTTTGTGATACCAGCATTGCCAATATTTTTTTAATTAAAGATGAAGTGATTTATACGCCTGCCCTGCAGGAAGGCTGTATTGCCGGCGTTATGCGAAAACATATTATTAACCGGTTAATAGCCGGTAATTATAAACTGGTTGAGGGCAAACTAAGTATTGATGATTTACTGGATGCTGATGAGGTTTTTTTAACCAACTCAATTTATAATATGCGCTGGGTGCAAAGCGCCGGCGATAAAAAATATACCAATAGCCTGACACAAAAAATATATGCGGCTGTATTCTCAACAAAAGCATAGTGTTGCTGTTATACTGCTTAATGTTTTAACTTTTACATTCTTAGGTTGTCAGCCTTGAGCCTGTCGAAGGTGGGTTTATCCTAACAACCCGGGTTCGACAGGCTCACCCTGACAATCTTTCGAAAATGAAACCTTTCTAAATTCTAAAGATTATTACAATTGCAAACAGTTAATATATTCTGGTTCAGGCGTGATTTAAGATTGGCTGATAATGCAGGGCTATATCATGCCATGCAAAGCAACAACCCGGTTTTACCCATTTTTATTTTTGATAAAAATATACTGGATAAACTGCTCCACAAGGCAGATGGCAGAGTGGAATTTATTCATGCTGCGCTGAAGGAGATTCAGGC
Organism: Chitinophagaceae bacterium; assembly: GCA_031394065.1. Lineage (GTDB taxonomy): Bacteria > Bacteroidota > Bacteroidia > Chitinophagales > Chitinophagaceae > Ferruginibacter. Next base: position 3,768 of record JANMWP010000386.1, on the reverse strand, counting down.
TTCATTAATAAACATGGGGTCATCACTGGAAATTTTTTACGCAACACCCGATGAGGCTTTTAAAAAACTTACGACAACTTATAATATTGAGAAAGTATTTACCAATCATGATTATGAACCTTATGCTTTGGAAAGAGATAATGCTGTTGCAGCTTTCTTAAAAACAAAAGGAGCAACACTGCATACCTATAAAGACCAGGTTATTTTTGAAAAAGATGAAGTACTGAAGGATGATGGAAAACCATACACTATTTTTACGCCGTACAGCAGAAAATGGAAAACTGTGCTGAAAGATTTTCATTTTAAATCATACCCAACCGAAAAATATTTTGATAATTTTTTGCAACTGCCAGAAAAAAGAATTCCTGAATTAAAAGAGATGGGTTTTGTGCCAACCGGACAGCCTTTTCCAACAAAAGAATTAGTAGATACACTGGTTTTAAAATACCAGGCGCAACGCAATTTTCCGGCTGTAGCAGGTACATCAAAGCTGGGCGTTCATTTACGGTTTGGTACAATCAGCATCAGGCAAATTGCACATCAGTGCAGCGGTTTAAGCGAAACGTTTTTGAATGAATTGATATGGCGTGATTTTTACCAGATGATACTCTGGCATTTTCCACAGGTAGCTGTGGGCAAGGCTTTTAAACCGGCCTATGATTTTATTGAATGGCGCAAAGATGAAGGGGAGTTTGATAAATGGTGCAATGGACAAACCGGTTATCCCATTGTAGATGCCGGCATGCGGGAATTGAATGCAACCGGATTTATGCATAACCGGGTGCGTATGATAGTGGCATCTTTTTTAACCAAACATTTATTGCTGGACTGGAGGCTGGGCGAAGCTTATTTTGCAGAAAAACTGTTAGACTTTGATCTGGCATCCAATAATGGAGGCTGGCAATGGGCTGCCGGCAGTGGTTGTGATGCTGCTCCTTATTTCAGGATATTTAATCCTTATCTGCAAACAAAAAAATTTGATCCCAAACTGGAATATATTAATAGATGGATACCCGAACTGAATGAAATGCATTATTCCAAACCAATTGTTGAGCATGAATTTGCAAGAAAACGCTGCCTGGAAGTTTACACTAATGGGTTAAGAAAAACAGGGTATTAAAAATTAGATCCATTAAATCTTGGATTAACTACATTGTTATAAATTGAACCAAACCGGTAATTAATTCCAAAATAGCTATACAGACCTTTCTCAGTAGGATATTGCCTTGTGTTTGTTAAGAGGTCATCTCTCGAAAAAAACTTTCTGGGTATATTCGGATAGATCCCTTTTGTAAAATTTGCATTGGCTGACACATTTAAGGATAATCCTTTAATAATGCGTACTTCAATGTATCCTCCAACTGAAAATGTATTAATACTTCTTCCTTTAATTTTAACGTCGTTTAAAGAAAATGAGTTCAGATAATTGTTATAGGATGCTTCCAGATTAACATTACCCCATTTTTGTAAAAATCCAACATTTAGGGAAAGGGATTGCTCAAATAACAAATGATCCGGTTTGTCATAATAACCCGAATCTATATAATTATTTGTTGACGGGCCAATACTGTAAAAAAGAGTTATTGATTTTTTTACAGCATCTTTATACTTAAAAAAACTATACTCAACAGCAGGGCGAACAGACAGCCTTGCATCTGTATTGCTGTAAGTGCTATGGTTAAATGAAGCCTTGCCACCAACCGACCAGTGACTGCTGAGACTTTTAACAATGGTTGTATAAATTCCGGAATTGTTATTAGGGAACTTACTTATTGTGCTGTCAAATTGAATGGTTCTAACATTTTTTGAAATATTTGCATTGATACTTATTTTCAGTTTCTCCGTAACCCTGTTTGCCCGGATGCTACCTGATATTCTGTTTGACTTACTGTAATCATCGGAATTAATATTGCCGCTAAAGCCAACATTGAATACCCAAAAATTCCATTTATCTTTTTTTTTGGTTAATGAATTTGAAGCTTCTTCATTTTTTGAAACCCGTACACTGATATCTATTTTTTGTGCCAGCGAGGTTTGTGCAACAAATCTTGTTAATCCAATCTTTAAATATCTAACCAGCTTTTCTCTGTATTCTGCATCGGTTTCTACACTGGTCCTGTAAAATTTCAGTGTATCCTGCATGCTTTTAAAATTTTCCTGGCCAATAAAGAATAATTTTAACTCTCTTCCGCCTGACCCTGTTGTTTGCTCAGTAACCATAATAAATACATTTGCTGAAAAGCGATCCGGTACAAAATCAATAAAATTAATTTCTGTTTTTATAAAGCTCATATCGCACCAGGTATTGCAATCCACAAAAACCCTTACTTCATCTTTACTAATCGTTTTATTTTGTGCAGTAAGTATACCCGGAATGGAAACAAGGAGTATATATAAAAAGCTAATCAGTTTTCTCATATAGGTTGTTTAAGGGTAATCAGAACTTAAAAATATTTCAATAGGTTGAAACGGAGTAATATTATTCATGCTTTGGTAAACATTTAACAGTTCCTGCACAGCATTTTTTCCATCTGCTCCCAGGTCTGCGGAAAAATCGTTTACGTACAGATCAATATGTTTACGCATTACTGCTTCATTCATTTCCTGTGCATGTTCTTTTACATAATCACTTAATTCTTTGTAATGATTTTTAAATGCGTATTCAATACTCTCTGCAATCAGTTTATCAAGCTTTAATTTAATTTCGGTTTCAATTGAACGTTTTGCTACAATGCCACCCAGTGGAATTGGTTTGCCTGTTTCTTTTTCCCAAAAATCGCCCAGGTCGGTAATTTTGTGTAAACCTTTATCTGCATAAGTAAATCTGTTTTCATGAATGATAACACCGAGCCCTTTCCCTTCTAAAACAAAATTTTCAATCTCATCATAGCGTATAAAAATTTTATTTTTTGCAGCAGGATAAGCTAAAGAAAAAAGTAAATGTGCTGTTGTATGTTCTCCGGGTATTGCAATTGTATTTCCTTTAACATTTAATATTCCTTGTTCCTTGTTCGATATTAAAAGCGGCCCCACGCCACTCCCCAATGCACTGCCGCTGTTTAGCACACAGTATTTATCCAGTACCAAAGGCAATACACCGTAACTGAGTTTGGTAAAATCCAGTTTTCCCTGCAATGCCCATTCATTCAGAGTTTCCACATCTGCCAGCGTAACATCAAATGATAAGCCGCCGGTATCAATTTTATTGTTAACCAGTGCATCAAATATAAAAGTATCGTTGGGGCAGGGAGAGAATCCTAAAGTAAGTCTCATTATAAAGAATTTTTTTATTCCCCTTTAGGGGTTAGGGGCGTTAATCCGTTAATTCGTTAATTAGTATTTGCAGCTCATTATTCAAATTTTCAATGGCTTCCTTCATCATCCATTTTGTTTTATCTCTTTCGCCAACATAGTTAGAGATTGACCTGAGCTGCAGAAAAGGAATTTTTTCCTGTAAACACACATAGTGTAATGCGGCACCTTCCATGGTTTCAATAGCTGAGTTAAAATTATTTACAAATTGATTTCTTTGTAAGGCACTGTCGCTTATTTTATTTACTGTAATTGCCTTTACAGCAGAAAGATCTGTTTTTTGAAAATGGGTATTTAAATTTATCAACCATCCATTGTTAAACGGAAATTCATCTTTGTCTGCAAAAGGAGTATTGAAAACCGGCGTATAATTTTCTTTTTCTTCAAAACCCAAATCAGCAAAACAATCCTGTTTTACCAATACAACTTTACCCAATAAAACATCACTATTAAAAC
>JANMWP010000331.1:0-2552 GCA_031394065.1 Chitinophagaceae bacterium | reverse complement strand
GTTTTACAACCGGTAAGCCATTATTACAGACTAACACCGTTACTTAATTTATCAATATTTAAGTTTCCTTATCCTGCTCCTGCTGCCGCTTATACATATCAGTATAATAGCCATTTAAATCAAGCAATTGCCGGTGTGTACCCTGCTCTACAATTTTTCCATCATCCAGCACTACAATCTTGTCAAAATCAAATAAAGAAAAAATACGGTGGGTAATGATAATAGCCGTTTTCTGCTGTAAAAAACGGTATAAATTACCAATTATCTCTTTTTCGGTTCTGGCATCAACTGCACTGAGGCAATCATCAAAAATTACAATTGCAGGATCTTTTAACAAGGCACGGGCAATGGAAATCCTTTGTTTTTGACCGCCACTGAGGGTAACTCCCCGTTCTCCTATCAAGGTATCATATCCATTTTGAAATTTTTCTATTTCTGCATGTATACTGGCCTGTTTTGCGGCCGCAATAACAGCCTCATCAGTGGCATCATCTATACCAAAACGGATATTATTTCGTACCGTTTCGCTGAATAAAAATATATCCTGTGGTACATAACTTATCTGGCTTCGCAGTGAGTGGATATCGAATTTGTTTACCGGAATACCATCATAGGCAATCATTCCATGTTGCGGCTCATACATATGCAGCAGCAATTGGGCAATGGTTGATTTACCCGAGCCTGTTCTTCCAACTATTGCAATTTTTTCTCCCGTTTTTATCTGCAGCGAAAAATCTTTTACAGCATGAATACCGGTATGTGGATAGGTAAAATCGAGTCCGGTGATTGAAATATTTCCTTTCAGGTCATTTTTAAGTGGCGCTTCTTCATTTTTAATGCTGGGCTCTGTATGTAAAAATTCATTGATCCTTCTTTGAGAGGTTACAGCCCTTTGTGTCATGCTGGCCGTCCAGCCAATGGCACTTACCGGAAAAGTGAGCATTTGAATATACATCACAAATTCAGCTATTCTGCCCACACTTGCTCCTTCTACATGGTTAACCACATCCAGGCTGCCTACCATAATCGTTATCAGTGTGCTTAACCCAATCAGCAATGCCATACTCGGAAAATAAATAGCTTCTGTCTTAGCGAGGCTTAAGGCATTATTTCTGTATGCTTCGCTGTTCTTCTTAAAAAATCCCATCATGGCTTTTTCCTGTACAAAAGATTTAATAACGCGGATGCCGGAAAAAGATTCCTGTGCATTGGTTGTTAAATCACTTAATAAGGATTGAATGCGTTCGCTTTTTTTATTAATAATGGTATTTACAAAATAAATGGCAATGGCCAAAACGGGTAAAGGCGCCAAAGCAACCAATGTAAGTTTTGGACTGGCCTTAAACATAAAAAAAATGCTGAAACCCAATACCGCAGCCAGGTTTATAAAATACATGATAGCGGGCCCGGTGTACATGCGTACCTTACTTACATCATCTGCAATGCGGTTCATCAAATCGCCAGTACTGTGTGTTTTATAAAAATGGGTATCCAGTTTCTGGTAATGGGTAAAAATTTCATTCTTCTGGTCGTACTCAATATGTCGGCTCATTACAATAATGGTTTGCCGCATCAGAAACATAAAAAACCCACTGATGATAGCAATAATAAATAAAGTGATACCGGTGTACAGGATCTTATTTGCAGGTTTTTCTTCAAATCTTTCAATTACTTTTCGAACAACAAAGTCATAATTTTTTTCGCTTTTTTTTATAGCAGTTTCAGTAACGCCCGATGACTTTATTGACTGAACAACCGTATTAACAACATAACCGGTTAACTGGGGAGACAGTATGCGGAAATAATTGGTAAGCACTACAAATACAAAGCCCAGCATAAAATGCCACCGGTATTTCCAAAAATATTTATTGAGTGAGGAAAGATGCTTCATTGATGAGGCAAAGGTAAAATAAAACCCGTCGTAAATAGCGACGGGTTTGTAAACTGGGTTTTAGGTATATTATTTTTTCTTCAGCACCACTTTTGCCTGGCTTAGTTTATAAGCCGGTTCCAGAAAAGCAATATAGTTGGGCCATGCTTCTTTTTTATCGAAACTGTTTTTATAAACTTTTTTTGTTGATATTAATAACTTATTACCCGTTACTGCAGTTGTACTGATAAATGCACCGCTGGCGTTATCAATATTCATATTCAGGTCCTGCAGCCCGTCAATGGTATAGCCTTCAGGTATATTCACCGTTATTGTATTTTCAATGGTTATGGCTGATGGAATCCAGATATCGGTTTTTCTTTCCTTCAGTTCATTGGGCTCAAGCTTTAGCTGCCCTCCTATCAATTTACCGGCTTCAAAAATATAATTCCTGCCAGCCTTGCTGATCAGTTTTTTTAAACTGAATTTTTCTTTGTACTTAAGCATGGCAGAGTCGCCTGATCGTCCATCCTGCAACAATTCAAAATCATTGTATTTATCAACATCCAGTTCATCGTCCTTCACTAATTTTTCAAAAAGTTCTTTGCGTTCTTTTACCTGGTCATCTTTATCGGCATATTCATATGTATTATTAACCGGGGTTGCTGCCTCATTTTTTTTG
>JANMWP010000318.1:0-1817 GCA_031394065.1 Chitinophagaceae bacterium | reverse complement strand
GGCTTGGTTGATTTTGTTTTAAAAGTGGTGAATGAACGGCATTTTAGTGATACAGAAGTATTAGCAGCGATTGAAAAAGGGGAAGATGAAATGCTGCAAAATGGCATTGTTGCGGTTGGTGATATTTGTAATAATACACACACCATTCCACAAAAAAACAAAGAAAGATTAGTGTATCATAATTTTATTGAAGACAGCAGTTTTATCCCTGCATTTGCAAAAGACCGGTTTAATAAATCGCTGGCAATTCTTGGAGAATACCGGGCAACGAACAACGAACAACGGTCAACCATTACCCCTCATGCGCCTTACTCAGTTTCACCGCAGATGTTTGCAATGATCAATGCGTTTCCCAACAATAATTTACTAACCATTCACAATCAGGAAACTGCTGCTGAAAATGAATTTTTTGAAAATGGCACCGGCGATTTTTTAAGACTGTATCAGCAAATGGGGATTGATATTTCTTTTTTTAAACCAACCGGTAAAACAAGCTTGCAAACCTGGTTGCCATATTTTACAAAAGCGCAATCAATTATTTTGGTACACAATGTTTGCACATCAGAAGAAGACCTTGAATTTATAAAACTCCAAACTCCAAACTCCAAACTCCAAACTTTCCCCTGCCTTTGCCCCAACGCCAATCTTTACATCAGCAATAGTTTACCTGATGTTAAAATGTTGATGCAGTATACCGATAATATTGTTTTGGGTACCGATAGCCTTGCATCAAACGACCAGTTAAGTATTTTGGCCGAAATGAAAACGCTTCAACAAAATTGTAAAGACCTTGATTTGGAAACATTGCTGAAATGGTCCACCATCAATGGTGCCAGGGCATTACAATTGGATAAAAGGCTGGGTAGTTTTGAAAAAGGAAAACAGCCGGGTATAATTTTACTTGAAGAAGTTGATAATCTGAATATAAATAAAAATTCTTTAGCGAAGAGAATTTTATAAAACCTCATGCAAAACCATCAACGTTTTCATTTGCCCGAAATCAGAAATATGCAAAGCATAATATTCTAGGTATCTTAATAACAATAATCTTCTTAATTCTCCATTCAAGTTAAATTCTCCCAGCTCATCTGGCTGCATCACTTTTAATAACTGGGCCGTTAGTTCTGCATTTTTTTCATCAATAAAATGGGGATGAGCCGGTTGGTGGTTAATAAAATTTCCTTCCTGTAAATCCAATATTAAATATTCCCGGCTGTAATTGTTTGTCATTCTAAAACCAAAAAAATGGGTGAGATGCAGCGTAAAGAATAATGCAAAATTTGCTGCAACAGTTTTGTTTGACTGGTCTAATGCTAAAAAGGATTCCTCACAAAAATAAAAAAGATCGGTATTAGGCTCAGGTTGTTTTAAACATTTTTGTATCAGCTCGGCCATAAAGGAAGCAATACTGTTTTTAATAACATCACTCAGTAGGTTATTGTAAAGTACCGCCCAGGAAAACTCTTTTATCCGCTGCATGGATTTGTTTTCGTTGTGATAAACAACCAGGTCTAAAATGGCAGTAGGCTGAAAGTGGTTTGCTTTTGAAGATGATTTTTTTGAAGTGCGTACACCATTCACCATATAGGTTTGTATGCCAAAAAGTTCGGTAAATATGGTAACTACCAGGCTGGTTTCGCCATATTTGATACTTCTTAATACTATGCCCTTGGTTTTATGTGTCATGGTATGGTTAATCCGTTAATCTGTTAATTGGGTCATACATTTAAACGGATTTATGGATTAACCGATTAACGGGTCTAACAGCAACATTCAAAAATACCAAACATCTTCTCAGCTTTTCGTTCAATTAGTAC
>JANMWP010000460.1:0-1630 GCA_031394065.1 Chitinophagaceae bacterium | reverse complement strand
AGTTAAACCCTGCTTCTGCCTCATTTAAAATTTTGTGTTCGGCATAATCCATGATGATATCAATATAATAATCCTCATCCCCCTCCAACCAGTAGATGTTTTTAAAAGTCTTCTTTTCCCATTCACTGATGATTTTTTCTGCACTCATGGTTCAAAGATACTACATAGCTATTTTTCAAATTCAAAAATAGCTATGTAGTACAAAGTATAAGTTACAAATGAGTAGTTGGTTTTTGAGAAAAAAGTTTTTAACACAGCAATAACGGTGTATTTATTGCGTTTTTTTACGGTATAAATTACCTTTGGCATAATATTAGCGGAAAAATATTCAAGTTTACTCAGGCATAACAGTAAAACTATACCCTCTTTTTCTGATAAAAAAACCTGTTAAAGAAAAAACTAAAAATATGAGTTTCGAAAATTATCCCAGTGCTGAAAAGAATACACAACCCGTGGTTCAGCAACCACAAAATAAATGGCGCAATTATTTAATTACCGGTCTTGTTATTGCTTTATTGTGTAGCTGGGGATATATAATCTGGCTTAAGAGCAAAAACCAGGAAACCATACAGCAAAAGGATATTGTAAACACCAATATTGTTGCTGAAAGAGATGTTTTGCAAAAAGAACTGGAAGATGCTGCCAGGCTTTACGATATGATTAAAACCAGCAGTGCCAATATGGTGCACAGCAAAGACAGCACCATTTCTAAAAGAGACCGTGACATTGCAGACAAAAGAAAAAAAATCCAGCAATTACTATCAAAAATCAACGCAACAGAAAAAGATCTTGCCGAGGCAAAAGGTTTGATTGCATCTTTGAACGGAGATATCATGACCTATAAAACCCAGGTTGAAACCCTGCAGGGAGAAAAGATAATACTTACCCAGGAAAAAAATGTTGTAACTCAACAACGTGACCGGGTTCAAAAAAATTACGACTCTGCAACTTCAGTTATCAAACAAAAGGAAGATATCATAGATGTTGCCTCTACACTGAAAGCATCAAATTTTTCAATTTTAGGTATTCATGAAAAAACCAATGGTAAAGAAGAAAAAACTACCACTGCAAAAAGAGTTGACAAACTCCGTATTTCATTTGATATTGATGAAAACCGGATAGCCCAATCGGGCATAAAAAATATTTTTGTCTGCATAACCGGGCCTGATGGTAAACCAATTATAGCCGAAGCACAGGGATCCGGAAAATTCAGTACCAGGGATGGGGAGCTAAAAAATTATACCCAAAAAATTGATTTGAATTATACACAGGGGCAGCGCCAGACATTAAGCATTGACTGGAAACAAAATACCAGTTTTGAAAAAGGCGATTACAAAATTGAGGTTTACAATAACGGTTTTAAAATTGGTGAAGGAATAAGTAGTTTGAAAAAAGGGGGATGGTTCGGTTAAAAAATTGCCCTGATGGATGCCCGGCCAATATGTATGGTTCTGGTCGATTCCGGTTTTCGTCCTTCATATTGCACACTCATTTCAATATTACCAGCAAGCCGTTTGGTAAATTCTACATTCCACAAATAATTTTTACCGGGTAAAAGCCCATCTAACAAAATATAGCCAACAGTTGTATTTGCTGAACCGGGATAACCTTTATAGCTGATTTGATTCAG
>JANMWP010000269.1:0-4786 GCA_031394065.1 Chitinophagaceae bacterium | reverse complement strand
TGTGCCTTCTGTTCAAATAGAGAACTATCGGCTGGTTAAATAATTATTTCAAAAAATCTATATTCTCGTTCTTCGCTCATATCTTCTCCTTGTCCCCCTTTAGGGGATAGGGGCGTCCTTTTAATGTGCATGCTCCACTTCTTCAATATAAAATTTCTCCGCATCTGCTTTTTCCAAATCGCTCATCTTTACTTTATAATTTTCTCCACTGGTTTTTAAAACAGCTTTAATCTCGGCTACCGCAATAACCGGGAAGTATTTTGCAAACAGGAAGAAACAGGTAAAGAACAATCCGAATGTACCAAGGTAAAAACCTATTTCCCAAATGGAAGGACTGTAATAAGTACTCCAGGATGATGGCAGATAATCTCTGTATACCGATGTAACAATAATTACAAAACGCTCAAACCACATACCGATGTTTACAATGATGCTCATGAAGAATGTAACTGTGATATTTCTCCTCAACTTACGGCTCCAGAATAACTGTGGCGATACTACATTACAGAACATCATTAACCAATAGCTCCATCCATAAGGACTGAACAGGTTGGCACGGTTCTCTTTAAATGCATACCACTCGTAAGGATTTTGTCCGTACCAGGCAATAAACAACTCGGTTAAATAAGCACAACCCACAATGCTGCCGGTTAATACAATTACTTTGTTCATGGCTTCAATATGGCCAATGGTAATATAATCCTGCAGGTTAAATACTTTACGTAACACAATCATTAATGTTTGCACCATGGCAAACCCACTAAAGATAGCACCAGCCACAAAGTAAGGAGGAAAGATGGTTGTATGCCAGCCCGGAACGATTGAAGTGGCAAAATCAAAAGATACAATGGTATGTACCGATAATACAAGCGGCGTACTTAAACCCGCCAGTACCAATGATAAAGATTCATGACGTTGCCAGTGCTTGGTGCTTCCACTCCAGCCAAAAGATGCAACACCATAAAACATTTTACGGAATTTGGTTTTAGCACGGTCTCTTACGGTTGCCAGATCGGGCAATAAACCCGAGTACCAGAATAATAAAGAAACGGTGAAATAAGTTGATATCGCAAATACATCCCACAACAGTGGCGAGTTAAAGTTAACCCACAAAGGACCACGGCTATTTGGATAAGGTAATACAAAGAAAGCCATCCACACACGGCCCATATGCCAGATAGGAAACTGACCGGCGCACATTACCGCAAAAATTGTCATCGCTTCTGCTGCACGGTTTACACCTGTTCTCCAGCCCTGGCGAAATAATAATAAGATAGCCGAAATCAAAGTACCGGCATGACCAATACCTACCCACCATACAAAGTTTGTGATATCCCAACCCCAGCCGATGGTTTTGTTTACGTTCCACTGTCCAATACCATAAGTAACCTCACGATAAACACTGTACACCCCAAAACCTAACAGCAGTACACTGATATAAAATCCAATATACCAGAGACGGCTCGGTTTCATCTCAATGGGACGAATGATATCTTCCGTTACCTGGTGATAATCTTTGTTACCATCAACCAATGGTTCCCTTAGTTGCGATTCGTATTTCAGTAATGACATATCTATAATTAAAGTCAAAAGTTAAAAATCAAAAAAACATTTTTGATGCCGCTTTTTAATTTTTACTTTTTAATTTTTACTTGGTTTGATATCAACATTTATTATTTCTAATCTTATACTTTTGCTTTCTCTTCATGCTTTTCTGCACCTTCTTCTTCTTCCACACCAATATGCCTGTCAGTATTCCTAACTTTTGCCAGATAACTTACATTGGGCAAAACGTGCAGTTGCTCCATCACATAAAAAGCACGGTGTTTTTGATCTACGTGCCTGATCTTGTACACATCACTTTCTTTATCGTTAACATTACCAAAGCTAATGGCGTGTGTAGGGCAGGCCTGCATACAGGCTGTTTTTACATTACGTACCATGGTTGGGTCCTGTTGTTTTTTGGCTTCCAGTTTGGTTTCCTGTAAACGCTGCACACAGAAAGAACATTTTTCTATCACACCTCTTGAACGAACCGTAACATCAGGATTTAAAACCATTCTTGTTAAGTCATCATTCATCTGCAACACAGAATCATCCATGTATTTGCCGATCATTGGATTTTGATTATCCGGGAAGCTGTCGGCTCCGGTATAATCTAACCAGTTAAAACGACGTACTTTATATGGACAGTTGTTGGCACAATATCTTGTACCGATACAACGGTTATAAGTCATTTGGTTTAAGCCTTCGCTGCTGTGGTTTGTCGCAGCAACCGGGCAAACGTTTTCGCAAGGGGCGTTATCGCAATGCTGACAAAGCATGGGCTGAAAAACCACATCCGGATTTTCCAAATCACCGGTAAAATAACGGTCAATACGTAACCAATGCATTTCATGTGCACGCTGCACCTGCATTTTACCAACCACACTCACATTATTTTCGGCTGTACATGCTACAACACAGGCGCTGCAACCCGTACAGGTATTCAAATCAATACTCATTCCCCATTTAATACCCGGCTTATCAAAGTCTGGATAAATGGTTGCATCTTTCACAAAATCCTTGCTTCCGGCAATGGTTATTGCTTCACGCTCTTTGGTTATTTCTTCTAAAACAGATTCGGGATTAGCAATAAAACTTTTAAGATTGGTTTCATAAATAACCGGGCGGCTTTCGGTAAAACCATGCACCTGTGTTTGTGCCAACGGATACATGTTACCTGTTTTTTCAACAGTTGCAACCGCAGTATATGAATTGGTTCCGTTAAAACCAACCATGGGATAAACATTTTTACCTGCCCCGGCAGCGGATCTGCCGATGTTATTTTTTGTTTCGTCTTTATTAGCGCTTTCTCTTCCGTATCCAACAGCCAGTGCAATGGTAGCAGCATTCATACCTGGTAATACAATCACCGGTAATTCAACCGACTTACCATTTGCTGTAATTTTTACAACCGGTTTTTCGGGATGAACTTCGTAATCACTTTGCTTACCACCTTCCTGATTCATCACATCCAAACCTAATAATGACTTGGCCATTGCCGGGCTCATCATTGCGTAATTATCCCAGGTAACTTTTGATACCGGATCAGGTAATTCCTGTAACCAGGGGTTATTAGCCTGACTGCCATTACCAACTGATACTTTTTGATAAAGCACCACTTCAACTGCTCCACCTTTGGTAGCAGCAACTGCAGCAGCAGCTTCGCTTAATTTTCCGCTATTGAAAGATCCGCCCCCAACAGGCATTGCAGCGGGTTCTACAATACCATCCTGCAAAGCTTTTTCATATAATTCTGTAGTGCCCAATTTGGCGCTCCAGTAAGTTTTAAAATAAGTTTCGTAATCATTAATCAAACTACCTGCAGCAGCACTCCATTTTATTAATGAAGTTTGAAAAGCACGTGTTTTAAATAATGGGTTGATGGTTGGCTGCAATAAACTGAAATAACCTGTCTTAGGTTCAGCATCGCCCCAGCTCTCTAACCAATGGTGTGATGGAAGAATATATTTACACTGCTCAGTTGTTTCATCCATGGTTCCGTTAAAGGAAACAGTAACAACTTTTGCCAGTGCGTCTTTAAATTTTTTGCTGTCGCTATATGAATAAGCAGGATTAACTCCGTTGATTAAAACGGCACCAATTGCACCACTGTTCATATCATCAACCAACTTTAGCATATCGGCATCAATACCATTTTTGTAGTTTGATGTAATGGCCCAGTTGATGGTTTTACCGTTTGCACCAACAGCTTCGTTGATGGCGTTAACGATCATTTGAATGTTTACATCATTACTGCCACAAACAACCAAAGCAGCACCGCTATTTGCTTTTAAAGCTGCGGCAGCGGTTTCAATTCCTTTGGCAAGTTTTGCATCTCCAATGGCCGGAGCTGTAACTGCAACCCCTAATTTAGCTGCTAAAGCCAAAGCAACCACTCCGGTTTCAGAAGGTTTATGCGTGTAGCGGTCATCAGCATTGCTACCGGTAAGGCTCATCATACTTTCAAACTGAAAATGCTTACTCAATTCAGGTTTTTCGCCTGTAACTTTTCTGTTCTTTGCATATTGGCTGCTGAATTCAGTTGGACTTAACCAGGTACCTAAAAAATCGGCACCAAGGCTAACAATTACTTTTGCATAATCGAAATGATAAGAAGGAATTGCTCTTTTTCCATAACATGCTTCGTTTGCCAATAACATACCACTGTAACTCACCGCATCATATTCTACATGGCGGCTGCCAGCGGGACATTTTGCTAAAAATTCTTTTATTATTGCTAAGGTAGTTGGAGAGTTTACAGTTGAAGTAAGTACAGCAACTGCTTTACCGGCAATGGCTGTTCCAACCATTTTATCAAAAGCATCAAAGCCGGTTACTTCTTTAAATCCTTTACCATCTTTTTGCATGGGATAGCGAAGGCGGGTGTTATCGTACAAATCCAACACAGAAGCCTGCGCCTGTGCATTGGTACCAGCTTTACCGTCAAGTGTTCCATCACCAGTAATGGTTGACATTGGATTTCCTTCAATTTTAATGGGCCTGCCATCTCTTTGTTTAACAACAACCGAAATGGTATCGCCGCCATTAACATAAGTAGATGCATAATTATTGGCAACACCCGGTATAACGCTTTCTGGCTTGTTTAAAAAAGGCACCGCCTTACGTATGGGCATTTCACAACTTGCTGCAACAGCGGCTGCGGCTGTACTAAAGCCAAGGTATTTAAGAAAATCCCTGCGTGGGGTTTTGGCATCTAAAATACCTTTATCATCAAGGTCTT
>JANMWP010000245.1:0-2469 GCA_031394065.1 Chitinophagaceae bacterium | reverse complement strand
GCCCCATCATAACACCGGTGAATTAATTCAATACTCACCATACAACGCACGGCATCGTGTACAAAAATAATTCCTTCATCAGGCACCAGTTTTAATCCGTTCTGTACCGAGTGAAATCTTGTACGCCCACCTACTGTAATCTGAATACGGTTGTAATCAAAAAAAGCATCAATAACTTCCTGCCCGGCAGCAACATGCTCTTCGGGTAAAACCAGTATGATCTGTAAATCATGGTAAGCCTGCAAAAAAGAATAGAGGGTATAATATAAAACCGGTTTCCCATGCAGTAATAAAAACTGTTTGGGTGTTGTATTATTCATCCGGCTTCCGGTTCCCCCGGCAACTATAACGGCAAATTTTTTCATAGTAACTTTTAGCAAATTTTGCTCAACAAAGAATAAATGTACAAGAGTGCGACGCCAATGAAGCTAAATTGAAAACCAAATGTCTGGCTCAAAATATTAATCTTTATAAATTCCAATAAATTTTTCTCCTGCACTATTCTTCATGGCCCGGTACATACCTGCACTGTTAAACAGCATGGCTGCATTTCCTTTTGCATCAACACCAATCATGCCACCTTCTCCATCCATCTTCACCAATTTTACATTCACCACTTCATTCATCGCTTCCTGCAAACTCATGCCCTTGTATTCCATCAGGCAACTTACATCATGCGCCGCAACTGCACATATAAAAGGCTCACCATGACCGGTACAACTGATGGCGCAGGTTTTATTATTAGCATAAGTACCTGCACCAATTAAAGGACTATCGCCAATACGGCCGTATTTTTTATTGGTCATGCCACCGGTGCTGGTGGCACCTGCAATATTTCCGTTTATGTCGCAGGCTACTGCACCAACAGTTCCAAATTTTTTATCCTTCATCAATTCCTCCACGCCCTTGTGTGTATGATCCAGCGAATAATTATCGCTGTCCCTTATTTCCTTCCACTGGTCATAACGAAACTGTGAGAAAAAATATTCATCGGGTTCTAATTTTATGCCCTGCTTAATGGCAAAATCATTGGCACCTTTGCCGCTTAAAAAAACATGGTTGCTGTGCAGCATTACTTCGGCAGCCAGTTCAATAGGGTTGCGTACATTGCGTATGCCTGCAACCGAGCCAGCCGATAAATCCTTTCCATCCATGATGGCTGCATCCATTTCCTGCAAACCTTTTTTTGTAAAAACCGAACCTCGTCCGGCATTAAATAACAGGTTATCTTCTAAAACCACAATAGAGGCTTTAACCGCATTTACAGCCGAGCCTCCTTCTTCAAGCACGGCATAGCCTACTGCCAGTGCATCTTCCAGCCCGTTAAAGTAAGCCTGTTCAAGCTCCGGTGTCATATCTTCTTTAAGTATGGTACCTGCACCGCCATGAATGGCTAATGAAAATTGTTGCATACGTGTTAGTGGGTATTTAAATGTTGCCCAAAAATATCTAATTTCCCTGCATAAACCATCTACAATTTTATTTCATGTTTAAAAGAAAATTATCGGTAAGCGATTACCTGCTTATAATAGTAAATCTCATTCCGCTTTATTGTGTATGGTTTGAAGGCTGGAATGCTTCGGTGGTTTTTCTGGTGTATTGCCTGGAGACGGTAATTATTGGCATTGTGAATGTTTTGAAAATGGCGGCAGTAACCATTTTTGTAAAACGAAGCGATGTTTGGGAAAACGGCGGCAGTACCAGTATGCAAAGCGGCTGGTTCTTTATTTTCTTTTTTATTATTCACTATGGATTTTTTGTTTTTGTGCAAACCCAGATTTTTTTCTCTGTCAGCGGATTGGTGCCTGGCGGCTCCTTCTTTTCCAGCTACGCAAAAATACCGGCCTTATTGGGCGATAACGGAAAGCTGATGCTGCTGATATTTATTGCTTATTATACTTTGCAGAGTTTCTTTGATTTTTTTATGTCGGGCAAATACAAAACCATTTCTATGGGCCGGCTGATGTTTGAGCCTTACCTGCGGATATTTGTACAGCAATTTGTGGTGATACTGGGCAGCATGTTTTTAAGTTTTGGCGCCGGCAAAATATTTATACTGGTATTTGTTATTGCAAAAATATTTTTTGAACTGTTTGTAAACTTCAACAGGTTTCTGGCAATTGCAGAAAAAAGGCAGGCGTTAAAAAAGGAAAGGGATAATAAAAGTTAAGGGGTGTCAGGGTGAGCTTGTCGAACCCGATAAATTATAATAACCCGCCTTCGACAGGCTCAAGGCTGACAGCCTTAAAACTTAAGCCAATAATTTTTTACACTCTTCAATCAACCCGGTTTTGTCAATGGCAACTGTACCCACTTCTTCGCAAACCAGGCCACCGGCAATATTGGCCATTTCGGCCATCAGCTTTGCATTGGCCGTTGCGGCAAAAACCAATGCTGCAACAGCTATTACGGTATCGCCGGCGCCACTTACATCGGCTATGCTGCGGATATGTGTAGGTATAATGGCAG
>JANMWP010000234.1:0-7381 GCA_031394065.1 Chitinophagaceae bacterium | reverse complement strand
TGAGGGTATGAACTACTTTTTTGGTATCGGTAATAATTGCATCTTCTTCGCCGGGCAGTTTTGCCAGAAAATGATTTTCGATTGTTTTGTAAATACTCAGCTCCACTTTTTTTGGATCAACCAGTACAAACTTTAATTGCGACGGATGTTTTTTATAAAGCAGAGAAACCAATATAGCATTTAAACCAACTGATTTACCCTGACCGGTTGCACCTGCCATTAACAGATGCGGCATGGTTGTAAGGTCAACAATAAAATTTTCGTTATCAATTTTTTTACCAATGGCAATGGGCAGCGAAAAATTATTTTTTTGAAATTTTTCAGATGACAATAAAGTCTTCATACTCACAATACTCTTTTTTGCATTGGGTACTTCTATACCAATAGTTCCTTTACCGGGGATTGGTGCAATGATGCGGATGCCCAGGGCAGCAAGGCTCAGGGCAATATCATCTTCCAGATTTTTAATTCTTGAGATACGTACGCCGGCTGCAGGAATAATCTCGTACAAAGTAACCGTTGGACCAACTGTTGCATAAATTTTCTGAATCTGAATATCGTAATTCTTGAGTGTGTTGATGATCTGGTTTTTATTGTTCTCCAGTTCATCGGCATCCTGCACAATTTTATCGCTGCCATGATTTGCCAGCAGATCAAGTGTTGGGTATTTATAATCCCTGAGATCCAGTATCGGATCATAAGGCTTGCTGGCAGCTACTTTTGCTGCAGCTGGCAGTTCTGATTCTTCCACTTTTTCGGGTACTGATTTGATTTCAAGAGGCAGGTCACTCTCTGCTGTTTTGGTAACTGCCGGAACCGTTTCTATTTCTTCTTTCTCAATAATATTTAAATCATGGTCGGGTATTGTATTTTCATCGGCAGGAATATTTAAGATGGCTCCTTCGGCTTTTATTGAATTACCCTTTGATTGTTTTGCGTCTTCATCCCATTCTACTTTTTCTGATAATTCTTCTGTTACCGGATTAATATTTTCTTCTGCACCGCTATCAATTTTTTTAGCCGGCAATTTAAATACCGGGTTAAAGCGCCAGATAACATAAGATAGTACTGCTATTGCCAGGATAGCAATTGTTCCAATTTCTCCAATGGTATTGTACATCCTGTCACGCATCATATCGCCTGCTGCACCGCCCCATGGAAAGGGATTGCCCTGAAAAATTGCGGCTGCTGCAACACTTACAACCGGTAAACCCACAACCAGGTATTTGATATTACGTGTTACTGAAAACACTTTTTTGCCGAAGAAAAGGTTAATACCGAAAACAAAAAAAGTTGTGCAGATAAGAAAAGAAGCAATGCCAAAACCACTATAAACAAAGAGATGAGAAATAAAAGCACCAAATGTTCCCAGTAGATTATCCACTTTGATATTGTTGGCTTTAAGCATGCGCCAACCGAAATCACGTGCAACACTCTGATCATTTTCCCAGGTAAACAGATAAGAAGCAAAAGCTATAAAAAAAAGAAAGGCCAGCAACAGTAAAATACTGCCGGCAATTTTATGTGTACGTTCATCCTTAAGCAATTGCTTTATTTCTACAGTTTCGTCCTTTTCGGTTTTCAATTGCCCGGGATCAGGTGCTTTTGTTTTTGCAGTTTTCAGTTTATTCGCCATGAAGAACAAAGATATAGAAAACCATTACTTCAAATACATAACAAAAAAATGGATAAGTAATATGCAGTATCATTGAATTTATGTAGGTTTGGTAAAAACCTACAATCGTTGAAAAGATTTGCTGTCCTGGTTGTTGTTTGCTTTACGGTCTTATTTTCAAATGCACAGGTTACAACCGATACCATGGCACTGGATATAGCATCCATACAGGAAGACAGCAGCCTGTTGTTAAAAACCCGGCTTTTTATTGACAGTACTTATTCCCTGCCTGTTGCAGCAGTTTTAGAAAGACCTTTTGCGGCATTGAAAGATTTTAAATTCAGGAAGATGATGCCAGCTAACATGGTAACATTTTCATATTTTCTTAAAATTTTTGTCAGTAATAATTCAACAACAGAAAAATCCGCTTATTTATATCCGGGTTCCTATTTCGAAGAGATAGAACTCTATAAGATTGGCCTAAAGCCTTTAAAAATTAATAATGCCGACCGCATTACCGGCTATAGAAAATTAACCCTTGCTGCCGGTGAACAATGTTATATTTTAGTTTACCTGAAACCCCTTAAAAACGAATTTGTATCAATAACTCCGCTTTTAATAAATGCGGGGTTTTTAAATGATTATAAACTTTTTGTACTTGGCCACAAAACCGAAATGCAGAATTACAGCCTGGTATTAAGCGGCGTATTATTAATGATGATCCTGTTTATGATTACCAATCTCATCATCAGCCGTAAACCGGAGTTTTTGTATAATGGGCTTTATTCCCTGTGTATGTTTTTGCTGATTTTTTTTAATTCCTATCTTGCCAGAACCACAACTTATTTTACACAGTTTTTTTACAGTTACTTCGATTTTTTTCTGCTGGTTATCGGTTCTATATTTTATATCATTTTTACCAGAAAATTCCTTAATACAAAAGATAACTATAAACAACTGGATAAAGTGCTGAAATCCGGTGAGCGGTTCATTCTGTTATTATTGGGTATTTATACTTATCTCAATTTTTTTACGCATACTTATTTGCCACAGTATTATCTTGAAAATATCATGAAATTTATGATACTGGCCATAGGTATATCTTTTATTTACCTTGCTTTAAAACAACGTGACCCACTTCTTAATTATATTGCAGCCGGCAATGCAATGCTGGTTTTATTTTCGGCCATCTCACTTGCTATACTATCGTTTGCCGTAAAACCAACTTCCATATATGCATCTTCCCTGTTTTACTACTATATAGGCATTATACTTGAATTGACCTTTTTTTTATTTGGGTTAAATTATAAGAACAGGAGTGAATTGATTTTTGGAATTAAAGAGCAGGAGGCGCTAAAACAGAAAGCGGAGAAAAAAGAATTTGAAACCCAGTTAGCCATAATTAAAGCACAACAGGAAGAGCGAAACAGGATCAGTGCAGATATGCATGATGATTTAGGAGCAGGTATGACCACCATAAGCCTGTACAGTGAACTGGCTAAAAGCAAACTTATTAATAACCCCATTCCGGAAATTGAAAAGATATCATCAGCTGCCAATGAACTGTTGAATAAGATGAATGCGATTATCTGGAGTATGAGCAACAGCAACGATTCATTGAGTAATATGATTGCCTATATCCGTAGTTATGCGCTGGAATATTTTGAAGATACCGGTATTACCTGTAAAATTAATATTCCGGAAAAGCTTCCAAATATTGAAGTTATAGGCGCTATCAGAAGAAATGTTTTTCTGGTTGTAAAAGAAGCTTTAAACAATATCCTTAAACATGCCAAAGCAACTGACGTAAGTATAACTTTAATAAGAGTTGAAGATGGCTTAACCTTATACATTCAGGATAATGGCATTGGCATTAATATGGAAAAATTAAGGCAGTTTGGAAATGGTTTAAAAAACATGAAAAAACGCATGATTGATATTGATATTGAATTCAGCATAGAAAATAAAAACGGCACTTTAATTACGATGCACAGAAAGGTAAAACAATTTTAGTTTCGCTTTAATACTGCCCAAAAAAGCATTACCCAGCCTGCAATAAAAGCTGCTCCGCCAAATGGAGTTATGGCACCAAGCCAGTTTAAAGACATTTCTTTATATTTTACATAACATAATAAATACAGGGAGCCTGAGAAAAGAACAATTCCTGCAATGAACAGCCTGCCTGCCCATTCCATTAACCTGTCAGGAAAAGCTGCGTACAAAATACCAACAGCCAACAAAGCAAATACGTGGTAAAACTGGTAACGAACTGCAGTTTCAAAAACCTGCAGATTATCCGGTGTAAGTATTTGTTTTAAACCATGTGCAGCAAAAGCACCCAGCATTACTGATAAGGCACCTAAAAGTGCAGCTGTTTTTATAAAGCCTTTGTGCATAAAAAGGTTAATGGTTGATGGTTAATAGTTAATGGCCGAGAGGCTGTCTTTATTTAATTCAGTTACTGGTAAAATAAATTTTGCCTGGTTGTAAAAGGGTTCCCGCTCTTTTAATTTCTGTTCTATAAAAAATAAAAGCTCAGCCTCATTTAATTTATTTATTAAAGGCCGTTTATCTTTTTCTTCAATAACCCGGTTTAAAATATCTGTTGGGGTTGCTGAAAGATAAACCGAAGTGCCTTGTTTATTCATCCATTGTATATTATCATTAAAGCAGGCTGTTCCTCCTCCACAGGCGATGATACAACCGTCTTTTTCAGAAAAAGTATGCAAAGCTTCAGTTTCTATCTTCCTGAAATAATCTTCTCCTTCTTTTTCAAAAATTGCAGCTATGGATTTACCTTCTTTGGCTTCAACGATTTCATCCAGATCATAAAAACTGAGGCCATTTTTTTCGGCCCATATCTTACCCCAGTATGTTTTGCCACTACCCATAAAGCCGATAAGAAAAACTTTACCCCCTAACCCCCTGAAGGGGGAATTGTGCGAAGCGTTTGCCATATAATATTACCTCTTTGTGATAGCAAAGAAACAAAAACAAAAGAATACTGTGTGCATTTAGTTCCTCCGCCAGTTGGCGGAGGCGGAGGGAGTTTTTCTACTTCTTACTCTTGTAATCTCCCCTTTTCCATGCCTTAATAAACTCGGCCCAGGCAAAGGGATTGAAGATATTCATGGGAGGTGCCTGACCGGTATAATAGGCCTTATTTGCAGTTTGCCGTAAATACCGGCTTCCGGCTTCTCTTCCATCTGTAGGTAGATTAGCAACTAAAATTCTCCGGGTAGCTTCACTATTATTTTTTCGGGCAATGGTAATATAATCGTCGGGCACTTCAGTATTTAAAAAATCACGCTCAAACTGTGCACGGGATGGCCTTGCTTTTATAATGGTTGCGGGCAAATAAACAGTATCATTCACCATTAATTGTATTATGCTGTGTTGGTTACCCTCCAGGTTTGCAGGAATGGAAATTGTTTTAGGTTTAAAACCGATACTGGTAAAAACAACCTGATCGCCTTTTAAAACAACAATACTGAAAACGCCTTTGTTATTGGTTATGGTACCGCGGTTTTGTCCTTTTACAACCACACTAACTGATTCCAGACCTTTTAAACTATCGGCTGTCATTACAATACCGTAAAGTTGTACAACAGAATCTTTAAATGTTTCAAACTGGGCTTTGGCAGCAACAGGTAAAAACAAAGCAGCAATAAAAAAGTATGGTATAAATTTCTTCATTAAAAAAGTTCAATAGGGATATGAAGTACAAGAGTGCGACGCCACTGAAGTTTAATAGTACCACAACTGCGTGGCCCAAAAATAACAACATTCCTTAATTAATAAACAAAGTAAGGGTATCAATGTTTAAATTTGCTGTTCACATGGGTTTTTTAACAAATAATTGAACGTTGACTAACGAGGATATTTTAAATGCACTGAGTAATGTGCAGGAACCCGACCTTGGCAAAGACCTGGTTACTTTAAACATGGTAAAAGATATTGCTATTGATGGCAACAATGTTTCATTTACGGTAGTACTTACTACGCCTGCCTGTCCGTTGAAGGACCTGATCATGAATGCCTGTATTAATGCCGTAAAATTATTGGTGAATAAAGAAGCAGTTGTTACTGTAAATTTTACCAGCAATACAAGCAGCAACAGAAAAGACGGCAAAACTATTTTAAGTGGTGTAAAAAATATTATTGCAGTGGTAAGTGGTAAAGGCGGCGTAGGTAAAAGCACTGTGGCTTCTAATTTTGCGTTGGCACTTGCAGCAGGTGGTGCAAAAATTGGCTTGATGGATGCAGATATTTATGGCCCCAGCCAGCATATTATGTTTGGTGTACGGGGCGAAAGGCCATTGATGAGAGAAGTAGATGGAAAGGGTTTTATTGTACCGATAGAAAAATTTGACATTAAAATGATGAGCATTGGTTTATTGATTGATGAAAAACAGGCCGTGGTTTGGCGTGGCCCGATGGTGAGCAGTGCCATTCGCCAGTTTGTAACTGAGGTTGATTGGGGCGAACTGGATTACTTAATTATTGATATGCCACCCGGCACCGGCGATATTCATTTAACCATTGTACAAACCGTACCCGTAACAGGTGTAATTGTGGTTACTACACCTCAAACTGTTGCCCTGGCCGATGCAAAAAAAGGTATTGCTATGTTTGGACAGGCACAATTAAAAGTACCGGTAATTGGTTTGGTGGAGAACATGAGTTATTTCACTCCGGCAGAATTACCGGATAACAAATATTACATTTTTGGAAAAGACGGTGGTAAAAATCTTGCCGAAGAATTTGATATTCCCTTTCTGGGGCAAATACCGATTGTAGAAAGCATTCGTGAAGGCGGGGATGTTGGCGTACCAGCCATGGTTGGCGACGATGCCATCACCAAAAAAGCATTCATGGATTTTACAGCCAATGCGGTAAGAGGTATTGCTATGCGTAACGCAAATTTGGAGCCAACGGAAATACAGGAAATTGTTGCATAACTACTTTACCAAATTATTATCTGATGTAAAGTCTGTTGGTTTTGTGTTGAAATGATGTAGATTTATTCCCCTTTTCAATCAACATTAAAAACAAAAATATGATCGTAAAATCTTTACTGGCCGAATTTGAACACGAGGCCGAAAACACCCGTAAATTATTGAGCGCTATACCAGACAGCGCTTTGGATTACAAACCATCCGAAAAAAACTGGACAACCGGTCAGCTGGCATCGCATATTGCCGAAGTATATAACTGGTATCAGCCTACCCTGCACCAGGATGTTTTTGATATGGCGACATACCAGTACGATAAAGGCGACATCAGCAAAGCGGCAAATATTGTTGCCAAATTTGAAGAGAATGTAATAAATGCCCGTAAGGCTTTGGAAACAGCCACCGATGAAAGCATGTTTACAGACTGGAAAATGGTGGCAGGCAGCGATGAACCTATTTTTCCGGTAATGCCCCGAGTACAGGTTGCACGTGGGTTTTTATTCAATCACCTGTATCATCACCGCGGCGAATTGGTTGTTTACTTAAGAGCAACCGGTAATAAGGTTCCGGGACTTTACGGCCCAACCGCCGATGATAAATTTTAATCTCAAAAAGTCTAAACTAAAAGCTGCAAATCCCCTTTGGATTTGCAGCTTTTTTCTTGGGAACATCTGCGAAATCATCCCAATCATCATAATCAGCGATTCGTTTCTTATTTTCGCAACATGTCATTATCACATCAACAACTTAATACCCTTGCACAAGAGTTTGGTACACCACTGTATGTTTACGATGCAGCGCATATAACTGC
>JANMWP010000229.1:0-2486 GCA_031394065.1 Chitinophagaceae bacterium | reverse complement strand
CTTGGGTTTTTGTAAGCCGTATTCTTAATGAGTTTGCTTTTATGCGTAGTTTCATCCTTGTTTTTTTTACCACTTATTACACGAATTATTCGTGCTAATGAATGCCATTCTTGGCTAAAAGTGCCTTTTTAATTTGCAAAGCAAAGTTTTAAAATCATTTCAAACTGATTCTTTTTTTGCCACTGTAAATATTAAATCTGTCTTCCTTCAAAAATCCAATTAAAGTTACATCGTTTTCGCTTGCCATTTCCACGGCCAGGCTGGATGGTGCGCCAACCGATGCAATTATTTTAATACCCGCCATCACCGCTTTTTGAACCAGCTCAAAACTGGCCCTGCCGCTTAACAATAAAATACAGTTGTTTAAAGGCAATTGATTATTCAGCATGGCTGCACCAATAATTTTATCCAGTGCATTGTGCCTGCCCACATCTTCCCGGAGCATGATAAATTTTCCTTTGGCATCAAATAAAGCACTGGCATGAATACCGCCTGTATCTTCAAAAACCTTTTGCTGCTTTTTTAAATCGTTTTGTAAAGCATAAAATACAGCAGCAGGAATACAGCTGTTGTTTTTTACTTCGCCATATTGCGAAGCTGTTCTTACTGCATCAATGCTTGCTTTACCACAAATACCACAACTGGATGTAGTATAAAAATTCCTGACAACATTACCCAATGCAGGCAGCATGTTCTCCTTTAAAATTACCTGCACCAGGTTCTCATCAGCATGGGGATGTTTTATTTCGCTGATATCATCAACGTTTTTGATAATGCCTTCGGTAAATAAAAAACCGGCGGCCAATTCTTCATCATTGCCCGGTGTACGCATGGTTACGGCAATATCTTTCAGCATTTGCCCGGTAGCCGTACTATACTCCAGCTGAATTTGCAAAGGTTCTTCCACAGCAACTTTGTCTGCCGTTTCGTTTATTTCACCAGCATTGATCTTATGTATTTGGATATTTTCTATCCGCTTATCTTTCATCATTTAAAATTAGGGAAACTATCCAGTATTTAGCAGTTTACTGGTTTGGTTAAAAGCCTCAATGGTATCTATACTTTTAATGCTGTTCGTATCAGTTGGAAAATATTTTACAGCCTCAGTTTGCATCAGCAACTGTTGCAAGGAAAATTGCTTTGCTTCATACATCCTTTTCAATTCATCAATACAGGTATATGGATACCATGCCAGTATCGGTTCATAAACAGCTTCACTTTTATTATAAAATGCAGCAGGCACATCTTTACAATGATTTGAAAATATTTGCAGTTCATCAGCTTTTACAAAAGGATAATCACAACCAATCAGTAGTATATCCTGTTTTGGGTATTGTGTAAATGCGGTGAGCAAAGCTGCAATAGGGCCTATATCACCAAAGGCAATATCATCTTTTATAAAATCATATCCGGCTTCAATATTGTTTGCCTGTTCTGCATTACAGGCAATAAAAACTTTTTTGCAAAAGGGCAGCAGCATATCATACAAATGATAACGCTGTGGCTTATCATAGTACTGCAACATACTTTTATCGCTACCCATGCGGTTGCTGTTGCCGCCGCACATTACAAGGGCGTAGGTATTTGTAAAGTAATTATTCTGTGTATGTTTTACTTCTTTCATAAAAATTAAGACAATTACAATTGACTTCTAAATTACATGAATCATTTAGTTCTTATTTTCTTTTTTGTCTAGGCACAAAAAATATGATTTTATTAATGTAGACTAACTGCACCTAAGAGTAGAATTACAAATGTTGATGCTACCGAAGTACAAATGTTGAACAGAGCTGTTCCCTGAATCGGGCTGTATATCGATTCAGGGTGCCCTTTTTTGGTTACTTTTTTGGGCAAGCAAAAAAGTGACAATAAAGCTGAAAGTTGTTATTTTTCATTTTACTGCCTTATGAAAAATTGTTCTGTTCTTTTTCTTTCTTTTCTTTTTTGTCTTGATACAATCCTTCGACTTCGCTCAGGAGAAACAAAAAAAATCAAGGACAACACGAACGGCTCCGCCCGTTTGTCCGGCCAACGCCACGTGACCAGTACGATTTTTCAAAACCAATTTACAACCTATACGGCTTTTTCATATTCTCTTAAAATAGCAATCAGTTCAATTATCATTAGAGCGGTGGCTCATGTTTATTTAACATCAAAATCGAAAAATACCATGGTCGCCGTCATCTCAATAAAAATCAGGTGTGGGGATCTATTAAATTAAAAACTGGTTTTCTATAGCTAAGCGACTACATCCAAGGTTAGCGATCAAATGAAGTTATCTGAATAGAGAACCTGCGAAGCTGAGCTTTTAGAAGTTAATAATCCCTTTATTTTGCAAAGCAAAATAAAATATCCGTTTTTTATCCGTCCAACCCGTGTCGGGTGCAATTAAAAATTTCGGGGCCGATTAAATGGTTGGCAACCATGAAAAAAGAGCTTTTTAGTTGTAATTGAAATTTTTAATGTTGTGCAACCTTGAGTAAAAT
>JANMWP010000216.1:0-1928 GCA_031394065.1 Chitinophagaceae bacterium | reverse complement strand
CTTTTACTTCGGCCCCCTCTATCTCTTCCGCCAGCTGGCGGAGAGGAAATGGAGAAGATTGTGTTTTACTTTTCGCTTTTACTTCATTGCGGCGACCCTCAATTTTGCACTCCGTGACCTTGTATTTTCTTTTAATTCTTTTTCTGAAGCTGTAACCGGCTTTTTTGTAATCACTTTAAATGGATTTTCAAAGCGATGACCATAAACATCATCAATTGCAGTATCTTCAAAAGTGCCATCACGAAAAAAATTTTTTACAATCCTGTCTTCCAGCGAATGAAAAGTGATGATTGCAACTCTTCCGCCGCTTTTTAAAACTGATACAGTTTGCTGCAACAGTTCTTTTAAAGCACCCAGCTCGTCGTTCACTTCTATCCGCAATGCCTGAAAAACCTGGGCAAAATATTTTTGAGGATTGCCTTTAACCACCGCATGCACAGCGGTTTTAAATTCATTGATGGTTCGGATGGGAGCCAATGACCGTTGGGATACAATTGTTTTTGCCAGTGTTTTTGAGTTGGTTACTTCGCCATACTGTTCAAACATTTTATGCAACTGTATTTCTGAAAAATTTTTCAGAATATCAGCCGCAGTCATTGACTGGCGCTGATCCATACGCATATCCAGCGCAGCATCAAAACGAATGGAGAAACCACGGTCTGCTTCATCAAACTGGTGACTGGAAACGCCGAGGTCGGCAAGAATGCCATCAACCTGTGCAGCTTTATGCAAACGCAGGAAACGTTGCAGGTGTCTGAAATTTTGTGGAATAAAAAGTACACGTTCATCATCAGGTAGATTCTTTCTTGCATCTTCATCCTGATCAAAAACAATCAGCCTTCCGTTTTCATTCAGTTGCTGCAAAATGGCTTTACTGTGTCCGCCACCACCAAATGTGCAATCAACATAAATTCCACCGGGTTTAATATGCAAGCCATCAATACATTCCTGCAATAAAACCGGCGTGTGATAATCTGGTAATTGGGAATTAGGAATTAGTATGTTGACTTTTTTCTGATTCATTCCTTTTTACTAATTACCAATTACTAAATCCCTTCTTTCCTGTTCATTACTTCATTCGCCAAATCACTGAATGATTGTGGTGTAAAAGTTTCAAAGAACTGCTTATACTTAGTTTTGTCCCATATCTCAATTTTGTTAACCGCCGAAACCAAAACAATATCTTTATCCAGACCTGCATGTTCGGTGAGGTTTTTTGGAACCAGCAACCTGCCGGCACCATCAAGTTCCAATTGTGTGGCCCCGTTTAAAAAATACCGCCTGAATTCTCTTACCTTAGGGTCAAAATCATTCAGTTTGCTTATTTCAGAAAAAATAGGATCCCAGCTTTGCAACGGGTATAATGTGAGGCATTTTTCAAAACCCCTGTTGATGATAAAATGCGTAGCACCCTCCTCCGGCAACTGCTTTTTAAAGCCTGCCGGTAGAAGGAAGCGTCCTTTAGCATCTAAAGTGGCCTCATATTCACCGAGGAAACCTATCATTTTTGGGTATTTTGAGTATTAAATAACATATACTCCCACAAAATAACACTTTTTCCCACCTTATAATCAAATTTTGGAGAAAGTTTTTTATCCACAAGGCCGTATTGTAAACTTGGTGGGCTTATAAGCCTAAAAAAGCGGAAGTTTGATGTGGATTTCGTGTGGAAAGATGTGGATTAGTGTGAATAGCAGGATTTTTTGACTCCAAAATTATTTTTATGGCTGATACTGGATATTCCGGAACGCCTTTAATCAAAAAATTAGGCATAAAACCAGAAATGAAGGTTTTAGTACTTCATGAGCCAGAGGGTTATTTTCAATGGCTGGGCTCTAATATCTCCAAACAATATATTATCAAAAATGAAACTCCCGCTTTTGTTCATCTTTTTGCAAAGAATAAGGCCGTTTTTATAAAAGAAATGA
>JANMWP010000179.1:0-14866 GCA_031394065.1 Chitinophagaceae bacterium | reverse complement strand
GTTTACTGCAACATCATACCGAGGCAGAAGATATTGCCCAGGAAGTTTTCATCCAGGTTTTCCGTTCCATACAAAATTTTAAAGGTGAATCACTTTTATCTACCTGGATATACCGCATTACAGTAACCAAATCGCTTGATCATCTGCGCAGCAAAAAAAGAAAAAAACGCTTTGGTTTTATAAACAGCCTTTTTGGTGAAAACAATTTGCCTGTTTATGAGCCGGAAGATTTTACACATCCCGGCGTATTGCAGGAAAACAAGGAAGATGCTGCTATTCTTTTTAAAATAATTGACCAGCTGCCCGAAAACCAGCGCACAGCCTTTGTTTTAAATAAGGTTGAAGAATTGAGTTACCGGGAGATAGCAACTATTTTAAATACTTCAGAATCGGCTGTGGACTCTTTATTACAACGGGCAAAACAAAATCTACGTAAAAAATTAAACAATTTACCACCTTAGCGAAGGTTTTTATAAAAAACGGCATCTAAACTGTTAACAGGCAAATTTTACCAATGCAAAATAAGTTTTCACAAGAAAGGGTTGAGCGTATAATGAAAAGTCTCGGGGGCATGCAGCCCGCTGTGGCTCCCGATTTTTTTTACACCCGTTTAAGGGCTAAAATGCAGCCACAAGAAGAGAAAAAAACATTCTTTATGCTTAGGCCCGCATTTATTACAGCGGCACTTTCACTTTTTCTGATAGTGAATGTTTTTTCATTAATTACCATAAATAAAGAACCGATGCAGCCTGTTTCTTTTCAAAACGATAAGCCTGCTACAATTGAATCTTTTGCAAAAGCTTACGGTCTGAATGCTGAATCTGTTTACGAATAAAATGCAGAACATGAACAATTTTACAAATAACCGCTGGCTCTCTGTTATAACATTGCTTTTATTAACAGCCAATATAGTAACACTGGCCTTGCTTTGGACAAATAAAAAAAATGAAAAAGAACAGGTTATACTTCAGCCGAAACCGGGTGGACAGGTGTTTGAGTTTATTACGCATGAGTTGAATCTTGACTCAGCACAACAAATTGCCTATGAAAAACTGCGTGAAGAACACCAGGCAGGCGTAAGGCCCTTGCAGGATAGCATACGCAATGCAAAAAATACTTTTTTTGATTTACTAGCTGATGAAAAGGCAGGGGATGCAATGATTCAGGGATTTAGCAAAAGGATAGCTGAGCTTGAACAACAGCGGGATGTGCTTACTTTTAAACATTTTCAAAAATTAAGGGCCATTTGCAATAAAGAACAGCAAACTAAGTTTGACAGTATTATTCAGGAAGTATTACGCAGAATGGGTGGGCCCAAAAGACCACCGGGGCCACCACGGCCGGGTATGGAAAATGAAGACAGAAGGCCACCGCCTCCGCAGGAATAAAATTTATTTTTTAATCAATTAAACTTTTACAAATAAAAATTGTCTGAGCGGCAACCTAAATAATCTCTTAAACCAACAACAAAAATTCAATATGACGAAATTGCAAATTTCCATCGCAACTGTTTTTATCCTGTTAATTGCAGCAGTAAGCTGCTCAAAAAGCGATACAACAACAATAACCCCGGTTGTTGTTGACCCCTATGCTGCTATTAAAGCCACATTTGGTACAAAGATAGATCCTACTAATCTTGTTAATTATGCCAACCAGGCCCGGCCTGCTTACATAGGTGGTAAAGACAATACTGGTGGCAATAACATTACCAATGCCAAAGCCACTTTAGGCAGGGTTATGTTTTACGATAAAAATTTAAGTATTGATAATTCTATCTCTTGTGGCAGTTGTCATAAACAACAATTTGCATTCAGCGATACAGCCATTGCCAGTAAGGGAGTTGCAGGAGGCTTAACTGCCAGGCATTCCATGCGTTTAATTAACAGCCGTTATGCAGTTGAAACAAAATTCTTTTGGGATGAGCGTGCTGCAACCCTGGAAATTCAAACCACCAAACCCATACAGGACCATGCAGAAATGGGTTTTAGCGGTTTAAGCGGCAGGCCGGCACTTGCCAATTTGCTAACCAAATTACAGGCAATTGGTTACTATAACGAGCTTTTTAAATTTGTGTATGGCGATATTACTGTAACCGAAGCAAGAATGCAGGAATGCCTTGCCCAGTTTGTAAGAAGTATTCAGTCTTTCGATTCAAAATTTGATGCAGGCCGTGCAATAGTTGCCAATGACGGACAACCTTTCCCAAATTTTACAGCACAGGAAAATTTAGGTAAGCAGCTTTTTTTAACAGCTCCTGTTTTTGATCCGGGTGGAAACAGGATTGCTGGCGGTGCAGGTTGCAACGGCTGCCACAATGCGCCTGAATTTGATATTGCCCCTAATTCAGGTAATAATGGTATTATAGGAAAAATCGCCCCTGGCGTGGGAATAGATATAACCATTACCAGGGCACCAAGTTTAAGGGATGTAACCAATGGATTGGGGATTGAAAACGGGCCTTTAATGCACACTGCAAATCTGGCTACCATACAAAATGCAGTAGGGCATTACAACACTATAAATATTGCCCCGGGCAATACCAACCTTGATCCAAAGCTTACGCCAAACGGGCAGGGACAAAAACTGAATCTTACCGGTGCGGAACAGTCGGCCCTGGTTGCATTTATAAAAACCTTAGGGGGTACCAATGTTTATACAGATGTAAAATGGGGCAGCCCTTTTTAATTAATTTATTTTTTATTACTCATTAAAAATTACACCGAAGGTTTTAGAAAAATTGTTCGTCTAAATAAAAAAAGAAAAATATGAAATTTCAATCCTTTAAAAATTTAATTGCAGTAATTATTGTTTTTGCAGCAGTTTCCTGTTCAAAAAGCAGCGACTCATCTGGTGGTGGAGGTACAACACCTCCAGCCACGGCCAGTATTACTGCATTAAATTGTCCAACTGTTTCATTTAATGCAGTTGCTACTGCCAATGTTGCTTATACAGCTACTGCAACTGTTCCATACACAGGTGGTAATGCAGCTGCTTATGCTGCAGCAGCATCAATAACATCAACTGGTGTAACCGGTTTAACCGCAACGTTAGTAGCAGGCACACTGGCAAATGGTACCGGTAATCTTTCATTTACAGTAAGCGGTACACCGTCTGCAGCAGGTACGGCCAGCTTTCCGGTAAGTTTTGGCGGACAAAGCTGTAGTTTTCCATTAACAGTAAATCCGGCCGGCCCTACTTCACCAAGTATATCAGCATTAGCATGTGGAAGCGGTTCTTTTTCTGCATCAGCAACAGTTGGTATAGCCTTTAATGCAACAGCAACAGTTCCTTACAATGGTGGTAATGGTATTGCATACAGCGCCGGTTCAGCCATCGCATCAACAGGTGTAACAGGTTTAACTGCTGTTCTTATGCCTGGCACGCTGGCCAATGGTGCAGGAAATCTTTCATATGCTGTAACAGGTACACCATCGGCAGTTGGTACGGCAAATTTTGCCATCAGTTTTGGTGGACAAAGCTGCAGCCTTGCATTAACAGTAAACAGCACAGGAGGCGGGCCAACATTACCTTCTGTTTACAATAAGATTTACGGCGCTACCAGTATTACTTTTGATGGAACCTGGGTAACTATTAAATACAATGCATTGCCAGATCATAAAAGTGCTTATTATCCTACAACAAATCCTTTGTATGAAGCTTTCAGCGGAACAACATTTGGTGGCGGCACTTTTGCACAGAATCCAAATACAATTGCAACACAAAATATCACACTTAAAATTCCTGTAAACCCGGTTGTGGCTGCAACACATGCAACAACACCAGGCGGCGTAATAGGCGTGGCTTTAAATGGTGTACCTTTCTTTAACCAATATGCTGCAGGTGGTTCGCCACTAACCAACGAGATTAATGGTTTTGATCAGTGGTGGGGACATCCACAGATGTCGGGCATGTATCACTACCACGTTGAACCAAAATACTTAACAACGGTTAAAGCAACTTCTTCTTCCTTAATGGGTTTTCTGCTGGATGGTTTTCCAGTTTACGGACCTAAGGAAACAAACGGCAGCGATCCAACAGGGCTTGATGTTTATCATGGACATACACATGTAACAGCAGATTATCCAGCCGGCATTTATCATTATCATTTTACAACAGCAGCTCCATATCTTAACGGTAATGGTTTTTATGGAACAGCAGGAACGGTAACACAGTAATTTTTTATGGGGGTTATATCAATTTTAAGAGCCGGTTTATTTTTTATACTACCGGCTTTTTTTTATTCCTGCGGCGAAAAAAAACAGGATATAAGAATCGCTACTCCCGAAATAAAAATTGCCAAAACAGTTCCACCGGTTTACCTGAATGAATCGGATAAAAATTTTTCAAAACACCAGGATACCATATTTTATAAACAGCAATTCTTTACCGGTTATCGGGTTGCACTTTATCCAAATGGTGATACAGCCGTGCTGCAATCTTATTTTAATGGGGTAGAGGAGGGGTATCAAAAAAAATGGTATCCCAATCATCAACTGCAGGAAGAACGGTTTTATATTAATGGTAAAAAAGAAGGCTTTCACAAAGGCTGGTGGCCAAATGGAAAGGAAAAAATTTTATTTGAAGCCAATGGCGATAAGTACGAGGGAGAATTTAAAGAGTGGTATTCATCCGGCCTGCTGCAAAAATGTTTTCACTACAAAAACGGCCAGGAAGAAGGCAGTGAGCGGCTTTGGTGGGATAACGGTTCCGTAAGGGCCAACTATGTGATCAGGGAAGGGAAAAAATATGGTTTAATAGGTTTAAAAACATGCATCAATCCTTATGATTCGATTATTAAAAAATAGCTGCCTGTTTTTATTGCTGTCGATGGCCGCCTGTAAAAACAAAACAGCCGATAAAACCCTGGCATTGCCATTCATTAACAAGCCCGATTTTACGCCCGAATGGATTGCAGCAGATGATCCTGCCTATAAAAATATTCATACAATTCCTGCTTTTTCATTTACCAATCAAAATGGCGAAACGGTTACAGAAAAAACCGTTGCAGGTAAAATTTATGTAACCGATTTTATTTTTACCCGCTGCGGCAGTATCTGCCCCATTATGACAACCAATATGGCAACCCTGCAGGAAAAATATAAAAATGATGATGAAGTTTTGTTGCTCTCACATTCGGTAACACCACAAATGGATAGCGTGCCTGTTTTAAAAAGATATGCGGAAGCAAAAGGCGTTATAAGCGGCAAGTGGCATTTGCTCACCGGCAACGAAGACCAGATTTATGCCATGGCTAAAAAGCAATATTTTGCCGGCGATACCATTGGCTATTATCAAACCGGCAACGAATTTTTACACACCGAAAATTTTATACTGGTTGATAAGCACCGCAGAATACGGGGAGTTTATAATGGTACACTTGCTTTAGAAATGGAAAGAATAATGGATGATATTGCAACGTTGAAGAAGGAGGATTAATTTGGCTTTGTATGCTGCGTAAAATAGTTGAGCTGTCAGGGTGAGCTTGTCGAACCCGGTATACCAGCATAAACCCGCCTTCGACAAGCTCAGGCTGACAGTGTTTTTATTAAGGCAACCAAATCAGCGTTAATCATTCCCAATCAGCGTACTGAGCTTGTCGAAGTATCAGCGATCCTATCTCGCTATCTCAATCTTCACTTTCTTATTCTTTATCTTTTCATTTTTAATCAGTTCCAAAACGTGCCCAACTTTTACTTTACGCACTGCCACAAAACTAAAAAAATCTTTTACTTCAATAATACCAATATCTTCTTTTTTTAAATCTCCTTTTTTAGACAGAAAGCCAACAATATCAATCTTATTCACCTTATCTTTTTTACCGGCAGCAATAAACAATGTGCTCCATTTGGGTTTTTCAGGTATAGGATGTTCTTCTGTAATCTCTACTTCCTTTACTTCACCAATATATCCTGGTAATTTTTCTTCTTCGGATAAAATTAAAATAGCTGTGCCGCTGGCATCCATACGGGCAGTACGGCCATTGCGGTGCGTAAATGCATCTTCTGTATCGGGCAAATGATAGTGAATAATGTAACGGATGTTGGGAATATCCAAACCACGGGAAGCCAGATCGGTTGTAACTAAAATATTACTGGTGCCATTGCGGAATTTGCAAAGAGCGCTGTCTCTTTCCTGCTGCTCCATACCGCCATGATAAAAAACATTCAGTATCCCTTTTTCAGTTAACAGGTTACTGGTGCGTTCTACTGCAACCCGGTGATTACAAAATACAACAGTGGACCGGTTACCCAGGAAACAGATCAATTTAAAAAGCGTATCAATTTTATCTTTATCCGGACTAAACATAATTTTTACCTCCAGCATATTTTCCGGTTGTTCACCTTCGGGCAAAAAATCAAGCCTTACAGCATCTTTTAATCCAATAAAAGCCGGTACAGGTACGGCATAGGTTGCCGAAGTCAAAATTCGTTTTTTAATATTTTTCAGAGAGCCGATGATGTAGGACATTTCCTCAGTAAAACCAAGTTCCAGCGATTTATCAAATTCATCAAGTACCAGTGTGGTAATATTATCCAGGTCAAAATTATTGCGGCGGATATGATCGGCCAGGCGGCCTGCTGTACCAATAATTAAAGCGGGCGCTTCTTTTAAATTATTTTCTTCCGTTTCACGTTTATGGCCACCATAACAAAGTGTTACTTTAAATCCGGTTTGCATTTTACGAAACACGTCATCAATCTGTATGGCCAGTTCACGGCTGGGCACAATAATTAAAGCCTGTACATTATTAATTTCAGGATTCAGCGTTTCAAGAAGTGGCAATAAAAAAGCCAGTGTTTTACCCGAACCTGTGGCCGAAAGCAAAACTACATTGTCATTTTTGGCATTCGTTTCCAGCGAAGCCTGCTGTATTTCATTCAAGCCTTCAAAACCCAGGCTGTTTAAAATAAGCGGGATATTAATTTGTTGCATAACTGCAAAAATACACTTAGTTGGGGGGATGGGCTAATTCTGCTTAATTATAAGTAACAATCACGTACATAAAACCAAGGTTATAAAGTAAACCCCACGCTAACACCGCCCCAGCGATGGTATTTACCGGTACGGAATTCTTTGGTAAGATATGATTGTGTGTAGGATAGGTACAATTTTTTAAAATTAACAATGATGCCTGCATCTGCCTGAAAGGTAAGCCGGCTAACATCTTTACCCGCAATCACATAAGGGCTTTTACGATTGAACAGGCCGCCCTGAATACTGGCATCGTAACCAATAATATTAGCACGGCCTTGTGCATAAAAATAATATTCAGCTTTTCTTTTTTCATCACCAACGGGAGTAAATCTTTTATTAAAACGGCCCGCCATAAAATTAATACCACCGCATAATTTATCATTCAATGTTCCAATTCTTGCTTCGCCTGTTACATTTAGTAAAAAATTATTGCCTGCGGCAACTAACTGTTTTTCGTAGTTAAGCTGATAATTAATTATGAAATCATTTCTGACCTCATACTCCCAACCATGTGGTAATGGGTTTTTTAACCAGCGATGAATATTGTACTGTATTTCGTATCCCAAAGCCGCTTTTCCCATTACGCCGATACTGAATGACGTTGAAATCTGCTGATGCTTTGCTTCATCTACCTGAATTAAAAATATTTTTAAGGAGATGTTGGCGTTAAAAGGCCGGTCGCCATACAAAATACTGTCACTTAAAATAGAAGTGGGAGTGTAGCCAAATAAATTAAAACTGATACCGTATTGCGGTGTAGTTTTAAATGGTTTCCACAGCAATTTCGATAGCGGAAATTTTTTCACCGCAGGATGCACAAAATCAAATGTGATACCCTGCGAATAATATTCATCCGACTTGGTAAAATAATCATTATCGTAATGAAAACGGAAATAGCTGCTGCGGCCTATATTTCTATAGGTAGAACTGTTATCAATTAATTGTGCACGGGCATTGCCGCTAAAGCAAACAATAAACAGTGCTATGCAGATTTTTAAAAATGTTTTTATCACTTTTCAAGTACGAATAAAAGGGCGGGGGGGATGTTGCCGGGCAATAATTGACCGTTTATTTTAAAAAAAATATATTTATTTAAAATAAAAACAAACTATTTACGTTATCTGATAGAATTACCCCGTAAAACCCAAACCTATGAAATATTTAGTACCAGTACTTGTAGCTTTATGCTTCCCCATGATGGCTTTTTGCCAGGACATAACCGGCCTTTGGAAAGGAACCATGTACAACGATTCCACCAATCAATCGCTTGACTATGAAATTGTTATCACTAAAGTAAAAGGAAAACTTACGGGTTTTTCGCACACGTCGTATGTAGTCAACAATGTAAAGTATGATGGCATAAAAAAAATGAACATACGGGTGGCTAAGGATGGCAAGATCGTTATGCAGGATGCAAAAATATTAGAAAACAATTATCCAGATAAGCAAAATAAGAACGTAATTCAGTTAAATGTACTTGGCCTGGCTAATAACGGGGCAGAAACCTTCCTGGATGGACTCTTTGTAACCAACCGATCAAGAGAATTTAATGAATTAACAGGCCGCATGAGCATAAAAAAGGTAAATCCCTTAGTAAGCAAGAGTGTGCTGCTGAAATATCTTGACCCAAATACTGCTGAAGATAACCTGACAGCTGGTAAATAGAAATAATAAAAAATTTATAATAAAAAATGAAGCCGGCTTATCAGCCGGTTTTTTTATTACGGTGAAATTGTTTTAATTCATTCATATACAATTGCAAAAAATGGCTGGATGAAAAAGCAAAACTTTATATCCATTCTCCCTGTAGTTCTTCTAAAGGTGCATACCAATACATATATTGTACAATTCTTGGCAGGCTTGCTTTATTGGGGCTGCTGCTATGTGGCAGTTTATGATTCCAGATAATAAAATCACCTGCATTGGCAGCGATGGGTTTGAGGCCCGATGCGGAAAGATCAACTTCCCTGGGATTAATATTTTCAGGCAGTTCAGTAAGCCAGTTTTCTATTTTTTTATGAAAGCCGGGTACTACTGTTAATGCACCCTGGTTAGCAGCAGTATCGGTTAAATATAAAATGCCCTGCGTACCAAAAGGAATGGGTGTGGCCAAACTTACATCCCAGTGAAGCCCAATGCCCCTGTATTTAAATGTTGCTGTTTCCGGCGAATTAAAACCACATTTATCTGCAGTTACTATTAGGTCTGTGCGGTTCCACAGCTGTTCAAATGCCCTTTTTATTTTGGGTGAGTTTCTGTTTTTATCAATAGCGGCATTTCTATACAAAGGCACCATAATGCCTTGCATGTTATTGCTTTCTTTGTACCAGCTTGTTTCATCCTGTTCATCCATTTCAAGAAAGTCCAGGATGGCTTTGCGGCTGGCGGCACAATCCTCCGGTGTAATGGCTTGTTTTATAATTACATAACCCTGTTCATCCCAAAAAGCAAGGTCTTGTGCTGTAAGTACATCTGCTGTATTGTTTTGTTGATTGATATTTTTGTTTTCAAACAGAGCATTGCATTGTTGTATGGTTCCTGTAGCAATATGGCCGTTTGCATGGGCTATCACCCATTGTTCAAAACGTTCAAAGTCTGGTTTTTGCTGATACAAAAATTGATAGGTGGGCAGCAAACCTATACCTAAAATATCAATGAGTGCTGTATCTAAAGCTGCTTCCTGAGGGAATTGACTCATTATATCTGGGCCGGCAATAGCCTTACTCCACAAGCGTTTTAATTGGTAAATGCCTGTAGTACCGGTTTCGGTAGCGGCTGCTAAAGTAATATGGTCAGCTGGTTTCAATTTTATGGGTTGATAGAAGAAATTACATAAAGAAATGCACCTGCTTCTATTATAACGAATATACAATTTATACAGCTTACAAGCAGCTTAGTTTGGCGCATTTTAAATTGTAGCAAGGGTTGCAACAATTTGGAATGCACCCGCTGAGTTTTGGTTAGTGCGGTTGGCTATAGGATGGGTTGCACATTGTTACCAATATTTATGTTGCATAAAAAAATGATAACACCATAAATCGCTGTACTGATATTTTCCTTAATTAAATAAATGAAAAAGTTTGTAATTAAAACTTAGTGAAACCAACAGATGCCCATCCGGTGTTGTATTGTCCTGCTTTGTTATGATAACAGTTCCTTTTTCACCTGTAGTCTGAATATCTTTTCCAAAATGCATCATATATTGAGCAGATAAGGAACAGTCGAAACGATTGGTGATATTAATATGTGTGCCTGCACCAGCCTGTGTAGCCATGCTCCATCTGTCGGCATAATTTGATTTGTTGCCCTGTTCAGTAACCCTGCTGTAATCAAAACAATGCCCTGCAATAAAATATGGTTGCAATAATTTTTCACCGGCTTCGGCATTAATAGGATAATACATTAACGACCAGCCAATATGGTAATCATTGCGGTAAGTAAGTTTCCCGTTTTTAGAAGTTATATAATCAAAGAACCATTCCGATCCGATACGCTTGCCCAATTGCACCCTTATCTGTCCGCCAATGCCTTTGCCCATAGCATTATCATCATTGAACATGCTGAATGTGTTACGGGTACCAACGCTTACCATACCGGGCGACTGGTAAGTTTCAGATTCCTCTTCCTGTGCAAATAAATGTAATGCAGGCGTTAGCAGTAACACTGCCATAGTTAGCTTCATCTTCATGATGTATTTGTTTTAGGTTAAAAGTAGAAATACACCGGAGTAACGAAAGATGAGTTTTTATTATTGAATTGCAAAAGTTAAAGGTTATACAAAAGTAAAAGGCAGCGGCATTTTTTGTTCATTGACAAATTATTGAAGCATGCCTTGCTATTTGTTGCCAATGCCCGTTTTTCTTCATCCAAATATTTGTGAAGCGTCTTTTATAAATTTTCCCTGCTTTTGCACCGGGGATATCGTTTCTTGAAACAAATATTTCATGTCCCATTGTAATTACAATTTTTTTTTGAAATTGCATTCGTTCAATAACTCTTTCAAAAGTAGTGTAGTCAATCATACCGGCTTTTTGCGTTAGCAAAACAGAATCACGGTTTCCGGTTATTTCATTTCTTGGATTGTTAACCAAAAACTCTGGTGCCCAAACCTGTTTAAGTGTATTTGTATCTGCATTAATAATTGCTGTCACTACAATATTTTCCAATCTTCGTATTTCAGTTTCAGTTTTGGAGTTGTTTTGTGCATTGGCCGTTAGTGCCACAATAGTTAATGCAATTAGAAAAATAAATTTTGTCATATTGTATTATTTTTTACCCTTGTTGTTGCCGTACAATTATCAAACCCTTAGCAAGCCACGAAACGCCCTGCCGGCATAGTAAGATTCTGCTCCGTTGTGATACACGAATACGCTGCCGAAACGGAAATCAGCAAAGATGGCACCACCCAGTTTTCTGATATCAGCAGGTGTTTTAATCCAGCTCGATGTTTTGGTATCAAAATTTCCAAGTTGCTGCAGCTCCCTGTACTGCTCTTCCGTTAATAGCTCAATGCCCATGTCAGATGCCATCTCAACAGCGCTGTTTTTCGGTTTATGTTCTTTCCTTTTCTCAAGCGCCTCATGGTCGTAACAAAAACTTCTTCGGCCAGCAGGGCTTTCAGCCGAACAATCATAAAAAATGTATTCGCCGGTTTTTTTATCATGGCCTGCAACATCCGGTTCACCGCCTGTTCTTTCCATTTAATTGAGCGACCATAACTTTTCCTTATTGGCTTCCAGTCTTGCCTGTACTTTAGCCCATTCAATACCTTTATGGCGGTTGCTGTTTTTTTCAAAACGTTTTTTTAGTGTGCTGAGCAGTTCTTCACGATGTTTTGGCAACAATTCTTTTTTATTTCCCATCATCACTTGTTTTAGTTTTTTACTTACAATATTTTGCAATTGTTTAATGCCATTTGCCGTTAATTTACGAAGTCATTTTTTGCTAACTCAATTTCAAGTCTGTCAAAATTTGCTTCGTTTTTTGTCACCTGCAAATACTTTTACCTTGTTGCACCGGTATGCAGGACTAAATGTATAAATAAAAGTTGATGATTTATAATAGCTTCATTTCACCCGCAGCTATGGTTTGTGAGTGAAACCCAGGCAAAGGGCACTCAACTTTTGCTTTTTAAATTCTTTTCGCTGATGTTAAAAAAAATACCCGCTTAACTTCTTATTAAGACACAAAAGGAAATATTTTTTTATTTTTACAGTAGCTTAAAAAATAAGTAACACATGTACAAAAAATTTGCTTTCCTTTCAGCTGCCTGCTTTATTACCTTATTTACCGCAGCGCAAACCACAAAACCGGTTGCTGCACCTGCAGGCAGGCCTGTTTATAATTTTACCACTATAAACCCCAACCTGAAATATGTTTTTGTGGAGAATAACCCCACCACAGCGCACCCGCAGGAAGGAGATGATGTAATGCTGCATATGATAGCCATTTGTAACAACAGGTTTATGTACAACAGTGCCCAGCTAAATAAAGGCCAGCCTGGTGCATTTAGTTTAAGCAAACCTGGTTTTAAAGGCGACATCATGGAAGCCCTTGTGCTTATGACACCCGGCGACAGCATCATTTGCCTGGCAGATGCCAAATCCGTATTTGATTACTCAAAGAAAAAATTACCCGATTATATTAAACCCGGCGATAAAGTGCAGTATAATATCAGGCTGGTATCTATCAAGCCTAAAGCGCAGATACTAAAAGAGCAGCAGGAAGCCATCTTGAAAGCAACGCAGGGATTACAGGATCCTAAGCAGTGAATTAAAAGAAAGAAGACACCTGCGCTATGCACCAGCCATGCAACAAAACTTTTGTTCTGTAGTTTTACAGTATAGTTTAATTGTATAACAACAATTCTATTGAACAACCGGTGTTTCCATGTAAAAAGCTTCAAGCCATTTTCCTCCCCGTTTAACATAGTTGACTGATGCCCGGATTTTTTCAGTCAGTTTTTTATTGCCACAATAACCATCCTGGGTGGCAACATAGGTTAAAAGAACTGCATTTTCATTTAGTATTACAAACTTAAAATTATCAATTGAAACACTTGTTACATTACAGTCTGTTGGAGTGGATTTAATCATTTGCGCTTTATCACTTATGCCTTCGGAACTTATCCACAAACACGTTTCCGTTGTATTATTCTGAAACCAATTCACGTTTTTATTTTTCCAGGCTTCCCAACCTGCTTTTTCAAGTGCAATGATCTGCGCCTTTAACTTTGTTTCTTTTGATATTGCTGTTTGGCAAAAAGCTGATGTGGCTATATTTAAGACAGCAATTAACAGTATTATTAGTTTTTTCATTTAATAAGTTTTTGTGTAATCCGGCTTTAGTCAAAAAACCGGAACCTTAAATTATTTATCTACTATGGTGGCACCTGCAACCCCAGGATTTTTTTCAGCGAGCTTTAATACTATTTTAAGTGTTTCAAGATTGATCTCTTCAATTTTCTTAAATCTGATGCAGGTTACCCCCTTACTAAGTTTGCCAAGCTCCTTTTTATATTTTTCTGCCGCAGCCTTATCGGCAACAACTGTACATACATAAATACTTATATAATTCTTTTGATTTGCCAGTGAAATTATTGGCCAATCTTTTTTTTGCTTTTTTGAATCAAGGTAGTAAAATGAACCGTAACCGATCATATTAGAAGCAAAATAAGGTTTTAGTTTCGGAACTGCTTTTTGAATAAAATCGTGAAGAAAATCAATAGCTGCCTTGTGATCATCAGGTATCATCAAAAGATATTCATCTACAGATTTGGCCTCATTTTTTGCAAACATGTTCATAATTGTATCGTTTATATTAATTTTTAAATAATTTTCTTTCTGCTGCACTAACAACACCAACGGCAGAACTGTTGTTTTGATAAGCTAATCAATGAGTTGCCAAAATTATAATTGAACTAATAATTAAGATAACAGATAAAGCTGCGTAAACTTTGCCTTTACCCTTGTTTTTGACCAACACAATTACACTAATTAAAGGAACCAGTAGTAAGGATGCTAACATGGGAAACCAAAGCAATTCGTAAATGGCTCCTACAACTGAAAATCGATAAACGTTCCCAATTACTATATATCCAAACAAATAAAATGTAAATACAATAATACTTATAAAAAAAATAAGTATAGAAGTCTTATTCCTGATCCTGGTAGTAACCATTATGACAGTTTTTAAATATTTTCTACACTTAAGTGCCTAACGGGAATTGGCAAACAAAATATACAGTTTCTCTTCTCAGCAACGTCTCCGGCACGGGACGTTGTTTAAAAAGCCGGTTTAAAAACTAACGCAACGTCCCCGGCTTATACACAAAACCCTGGGAGAGCCGTTGCTGAAAAAAAAACCTTTGACTGCAGTTAAATTAAGTAAATATAAATTGAAAATATTATCTTTCAGCCTAGGAACAGGTTGGATTATTTTAAATCAGTAAAACGGTTTGTATGAAAACAATCATTTTTATCACCTTCTTCGTTTTGGTAGCTTTAAAGGGAACATGCCAAATGACTGTTGCAGACTCTGCGATCATGGCCATAAAACAATTAACGGAGCAATGGTATGCTGCTATTAAAGCTAGAGATTCAGTAGTAATTGACAGGATATTGGCGGATGATTATACAGTAAATGGTTCGTGGCCCAAATCAAAATGGTTCAATAATATTCTTCATCATTTTGAAATGGATTCATTTGTAGTAGCCGCAGTTCCTATATGTTCCTATTATGATGATGCAGTTTTGAGTGAAGGTAAATTATACTGGAAAGGAACCAGGGATGGCAAGCCGTTCATGAATGCTGAATTTAAGGTAACTGATATTTGGGTGTATAGGAATAATCGCTGGCAGGTACATATGCGATTGCTTCAATTTTTAAAGAA
>JANMWP010000175.1:0-2146 GCA_031394065.1 Chitinophagaceae bacterium | reverse complement strand
CAGACAAAA
Source organism: Chitinophagaceae bacterium (assembly GCA_031394065.1). Lineage (GTDB taxonomy): Bacteria > Bacteroidota > Bacteroidia > Chitinophagales > Chitinophagaceae > Ferruginibacter. Next base: position 2,137 of record JANMWP010000175.1, on the reverse strand, counting down.
TAAACCGATCATCAGTTCAATAGCTATATTGTCTTTTGAAAAATTCTTTACAAAGAAAAAAATCATTATTGCAAGCGCCGGTAATTCCATCATCAGCCACCCATAATGATTATCAACCTGTGGTCCCCATTTTGGGGAAGCATGGCGACCGTATGGTGCAGCAATTTTCAGCAGTAAAAAAAATATACAAACAGCAATGCCTATCCAAACATAAAAAATTACCTGATAAGTTGAAAAGGGAATAAGCATAAGCCTAAAGCAGAATAGTTTGGTGTAGCAGGTTTAATTTCAATCAAGATAGCCATTATTTTTAAACCAATGGAATGTATCATGAACGGTTTCCTGTAGTGACCTGGTTGTATAATTTAAACCTGCCCTGGCTTTTTCGCTGCTGATGAGCCGGTTGCCGGTAAACAAAGCATCCAGGGCTTCAACTGTATAAAGTGGCTCTTTCTTTTTAATGGCAGCAATCAGTTTAACAACAGGCAATCCAAGCTTTGCGGCTGATAATGATAAAGCAACCGGGTTTATCTTTTTAGCTGATGCAGTTGATAAAAAATGAGCCAGTTGTTTAAGGCTGTACCACTTGCCACTTAAAAGATAAGCTTGCCCAGGTTCGCCCATCGTTGTAGCATTAATAATGGCATTGGCTACATCACGGCAATCACAAAAATCAAATCCGCCATTAAAAATAAATGGCAGGCGCCCTTTGTACATGTCAATTAATACATTGCCCATCAATGACGGTTTAAAGTCATGTGGGCCAATGATGGATGTGGGATGAATAACGATAACTTCCATTCCCAGGTTATTGGCTGCCAGTGCTATTTGTTTACCTGCCTGTTTGGAACGGTCGTAAGCAAAACCTTTTTCATCAACAGGTTCACGCTGCTCATCCAAAATTTTTAAACTTGGTTGTTGCTGATAAGCATGAATAGAACTGATGTGAATGAACCTTTTAATTCCTGCCTGCAATGCATTATCAATAACCAATTGTGTGCCCTCTACATTTGTTTTGTGTACAAGGCCTTTTGGATCACCATTTACCGATATTAAAGCAGCACAATGAATTACCGTGTCACAATCCTGCATCAGTTTGTTTAGCACTTCAGATTGCAACATATCACCTTTAATAATTTCAACGCACAAATCAGTGCAGGCACGGGTATCATTATCTCTTATTAAAGCTTTAACAGGAATATTTCTTTTATTAAGTTCCTGCAATATGGCAGCACCCAAATGGCCTGCTGCACCGGTTAAGGCTAATTTCATTAATTAATATTAAGATAAGGAAGTTACAATTTTAAAATAAGCAGCAATAAAAAGCAGCAGACAAAATCTGCTGCTCAAAATATTTTCAGAAAGTATTAACTTAATTAATATCCTCTGCGGTTACCGCCGCCACCGCTATAACCACCACCACCACCACGGTTTTGTCCGCCTGGTCTAAATCCACCACCGCCACCTCCCGGAGGGCCCGACTTTTCTTCTGCTTCTTTCACTATCAATGGTTTTTTACCCAGCGAAATATCTTTCAGGTTTTCAATGGCATCCTTTGCTTCTTCAGCATTTTCCATTTCAACAAAACCAAAGCCTTTACTTTTTCCTGTTTCTCTGTCCATAGCAACACGGGCAGTAACCACCGTACCGAATTTTTCAAATATTTCCATTAATTCGGCGTCATCCAAATCATAAGGGAGGCCGGCAACAAAAAGCTTCATAACAATTAATTTGAGCCGAAAATACTAAACTTATTCTGGTATTTGATTTTTTTTAGGCTAACATTTAATATTAACTCTTTTAGCAAATTGTTTTCCCTGTTACATCCAATAGTTTCTTTTATTAACTTTAAGTAATGATAAATCCAAGAACAGCCTTTCTTACTATTTTATTTACGCTACAGCTTCTTTTTGGTGTGGCTCAAAATTTTGGGGGTAATCCGGCAGCTTTAAAATGGTATCAAATCAATACTAACAAAGCCAGGGTAATTTTTCCGGCAGGATTAGACAGTCAGGCAAACCGCATTGCCAGTATTATGAAATTGTTAAGCGATACCACAGCCAAAACAATCGGAGGCAGACAAAAAAAATGGAATATTATTTTACAAAATCAATTAACTATTTCAAATGCTTATGTA
>JANMWP010000173.1:0-3630 GCA_031394065.1 Chitinophagaceae bacterium | reverse complement strand
GCGTAGGGATGAGCAGCAGAAATCATATCCTGCACGATGCCCTGTGCCAATGTTCCCTTTAAATTTTCGGGCAATGCTTTTTCCGGATCCTTATCAACCGAACGCAGTGTCCATTCAGTACCATTTTTATCCGTGAGCTTCACCGACCGGGTTTGCTGCCCACCACCGAGGCTTTTTATGGTTAGGCCTCCTTTTTCTTTACGGATATTAAATTCTTTAAGTGTAATAGGTGTAGCCCATTCTCTGCGGTAATTAGTACCTAAAAATATTTTTCTGAAACCAATATTATCTTTGTATTTATCACTTGCAGATATAACAACACTGTCTCTGAATTTATAATCGGCATGGCGTGTAGTATCTGTAACCGGCAAAGGAATTTTTGTAAAATCAAGAATTTTATTGGTGTAATCCATCCTTACCGAATCGCCATCAACAATATAAACAAAAGCCTGTACATCTTTATTTTTAGCAACTTCCAGTGTTACAAAACCCGGATCGGCAGATGCATACAGGCTATACTTGCTTTTTGAAACTCTGGTATGTTTACTGCCGCTGCCACTTACAATATAATTGTAACTGCTGTCCTGAATTAATTGTATTGAATGATCGTGGCCTGCTGCATAAATAACATTTGGATGCCCTTTTACTACCTTCTGTATATCCGCCATCATGGCTTGGTACAATGGATGTTTAAGATCCTGCTCTGTACCATAAACCGCCCTGGTTAATGGATAAACAGAACCTAAAACCGGTAAAGGAATATATAGTTTAGGGCTTGCATCGGTAAAAGGAAAAATATGTTGCTTGAGTGTAAAGTAACCACCATGCGGACTGTAGCTTCTCAGCGTGTGGTGAAAAGCAAGTATCACCAGGCGGTTTGAATTGCTTGAAAGAATATCATCCAGTTTAAGCAACACTTCTGCTTTTGTTTTATATGGACAATCAGATTCAACACCAGGCTTATCAAATTCATGCAACCACCATTGGCTGTCCATCATCACCAAAACAATATCATCCGTTATTTTAACTTCTTCGGGGCCGGGGCAACCATCACGTGGCAGCATTCTTACATTATCGTTACCCAAATAATCAATATAAGATTGTACCCTTAAAATAGATTCATAGCCACTGGAACCACCGTTTGACCAATCGTGATTGCCGGGTACAAAATAAACTTTTGCATCGCTTTTGCCTCCAATCTGAATTTGTGAATCAAGCGGAGCTTTTGCAATATCATAAGTAGGTAGCGTATTATCGGGCAGGCCGGTTTTATACAGATTATCGCCTAAAAAAACTACGGTTGTTTTTTTATCAAAGGTTATCATTTTTTTAGCAGCATTCACCACTGGGTGCCTGCCATTGGTTAGTTGTCCTGCATCTCCAATCAAAATTATCCTGGCCTGTATACTATCCTGCGCCACTGCAAAAGTTTGCATTGCAAAAAGCCCCCCCAATATCAGCACCATCTTTTTCATAACCCTTTCTTTTTGTTTTTAATTACCAGGATATTGGCCAAACCGGTTTCATGCGATTCGTTTGAAATGATCATATCACCCGATGGTGTAAAAGCAATGCCTTCGGCCTGTTTATAAATTGCCGGATCCAGTTCAAAAACCTCTTTAAATTTTCCAGCTCTGTCTGTAACAATTAACAGGTGGTTGATAGAAGATAAAATATATAGTTCGTTGGTAACCGGATTTATGGCTGTGGCCGAAGGTTTCAATTTCATTTTTTGCTCACCCAACTTTTGGCTTACAGGCTGTACATCAATAGTAATTACAGACGGAGTATAGAGACCGCTATCAATACTATACCCCCATGCCGATACCGTTTTTTTGCTGTCATCTTTACAATCTTTACATAATAAAACCAGTTGCCGCAGGCTGTCATCATAATATAATGATTCAAATTCATTTCGTTTTTTATCTGCATCCGGAAACTCATATTTTCCGGTTATAATACTGTCTGCATTTCCAAATTGTAACCATTCAATATCTCCATTGCTGATTAAAACGTAGAATATACTGTCATGCAAAACCACGTCTTCAAAATCATGTTTTTTGTCAAATCTCCATTTCTTAATTTCATTTCTTTTAAGAGAAATTTTATAGAAAACGCCATCTTCATCTTCAATGGCAAAAACAGCAGTATCTTTTGGATAATAAGCAATGCCGGATATTTCAGCCAATTCATCTGGTAATTTTATGAGGTAGGGGTTTAGCAGATCGTACCTTGAGTCAGGATTAGATGGAATTTTATTTTTCTCTGCATTACATGCCCCAAATAAACCAGCAATAAATAATGCTGATGAAAAACGTAAATAAAATGCCATACTCAGAGTTTTATTATAGGTAATGGGGTCAAAATATATGCCAAAGCAATTGGCTTAATAAATATAGCAAAGCTACCTATGATTAAAGCCTGGTAACTTACATAATCATTATAAAAACTTACATTATTCTCATGTTTTTACTGAAGAATATTATTAAAAAATTGAGAAGTTATTCTAATTGATATGATAAACCAAGCCAGGCCTGAACTGGCCTGAACCATACTGCAGATTAAAACTTACAGAATTCTTTGTTTGCCCGGGAGCTTTTAACCTGGCATAACGATGGTAATTATTAACTACATGCCTGCCGGTTATATATCCCAAAGCTGCGCCAACAAATACATCTGTTATCCAGTGTTTGTTTTCTGTAATTCTGCTTGCACTGATAAGTGTTGCGGCTGAATAAGCAAGAATAGGGACCCAGATTGTTTTCTTATATTCCATAGCAAATACTGTTGCTGCAGCAAATGCAACAGTAGCATGCCCTGATGGGAATGAACTGTTTGATGAAGATTTTGTGAAAGGACCTCTGAATCTTGGCTCGCCTTCTGTGCCCACCGCATAATAAGATGGCCGGGTTCTTCCGGTTAAATATTTTAAGGAGGTTTCAATAACAGTGCCTGTTATGTATGCCTGCGTTGCCAACAAGGTTGTTGTACGAACTTTTTCATTTTTAAAAACATAACCATAACTCCCCAATGCAACTAACGTAGCTATTTCATAAACCCCTCCGGTATTTGTTATATACTTACTGGCTTTTACTGCACCCGGGTTGTTAGCCCTGAATTTTAAAGCCTGCCTTTGCATCGGTTCATCGGCAAATGCAAGCCCACCGGCAGCTACAGCAAAAATCACAAACTGTCCCCATTCCCGTTTATTCATATGAAAAGGCTTTGTAAATTCCTGTTTTAAAGTACTGCCCAGTAAAATAAAGTAGGTTTTAAAAGTTATTTTGGTTTGCGCATTGTAAGCAGCTTCTGTAGTATTATTAAGCTGTTTACCGGTACTATCGTTTTTTATACTTAAACTATCCAGTTTTTTAATCAAAGTATCTGGTTGCTGGCTAAAGCTCTTCAGAGATACCAGTAATATAAATGCAATTAAAATAAGTCTGTTCATTAAATAAGTTTTAGCTAAAAGATTAGTACGGCTATGATGAGATATTTCTGTAATTACATAATAAATCATTTACAACATCAATATTTAAAAGTGTATTGCAAATTATTTAACAAAACTACTCAAATAAAAAGCCCGCAGCTTTACAGAGCTACGGGCAAAATCATAAATATTTTAAAGAA
>JANMWP010000172.1:0-3690 GCA_031394065.1 Chitinophagaceae bacterium | reverse complement strand
GAGACAAAATTGAATGGGTTGCAAAAGAAAAAGGCGATGGGATGGGTTTTGATATTCTTTCGAAAACCATCTCTGGGAAAGATATGTTTATTGAAGTAAAGACAACAAAGCTTGCAAAAGAGACGCCAATATTTTTTTCAAGAAATGAATGGAGGTTTGCCCTGATTAAAGAAAAAGAATTTTTTCTTTACCGTGTTTTTAATTTTGAAGATGACCCTCATATTTTCATTAAGCAGGGCAATTATGAAAGCTTTTGCAAATTCCAACCTCAAAGTTTTAAAGGGTATTTTTAAATTTAAAAGCCACCGCTTCCTGCATAAGTTCTTTTTCGTCCGCATTTCCTTAATCCGCAACCCTATTTTGGTTTTAATATCCATACAGCAATACTACCGTATGTGACTTAAAGTACATTTGCCTTTAAGTCACGTTAAGGTGTTGCTTCAAACTTATTTTACTGTAAATAAATAACCGGTATGTTTTAGTACACACCGGTTATTTGTGAGGAATAATATTTTATTGAAGTTTTTTAAGGAGAGATAATAAGATCTTTTCAACTTTTGCCGGTTTCAATTTACTCTAAGTAACCATTTTGTTGACGACAACAAAATGGTTGAGGTGGGTAGTACCGCAAAAAAAGTACAGCGAAAATTAAAGACTGAAGAGAAAAAAATTACGAAGGGTATTAAAAGGAAATGATTTCAGACACAAACCTGTGAGGAGGTTATGCTTTGCTTTATGCCGGCCTGCAAACCCGATAGGTTTTGCAGCATGCTAAAAAATAAAAAAAGGTATGAGACCTCCCATACCTTTAATCAATAAATTTATTTATTCAATTACATTCTCATCATCTTACCACCGGTAAAAATGAGCGACACAGAAAAACGCTTTATAACGTCGTGCGGCGCATTGCTCAGGTTCTGGTATTCGGCACTTTTCCAGTTCTCGTCGTGAAAGCCAGATACATAACCGGCCTGTATGCCAATGGTACCATCATCTTTTGGCGATTTAACAGACATGCCCAAACCAAGGCGGTAAGTAAAAGCTGAGTTTACAAATTTTGTTTTGCGGATGCTGTTTTGCACCGTTGATGAATTGGCTACCGCATCAAAAGTTACTGTTGATACATCTTTGTAATAAATAGCATGGTAAGTTTCGGCACCAATACCTACCAATGGATAAAGCATTACCATTTTAGATGGTATTACATCGTAACCAAAATCCATTCCGGTACCAATGGTACGCAGGGTGCTGCTTTTTTTATTGGGGTTGCCGGTTAAGCTGCTGCCGCCGGTAATGGTCATCTGCGACACAAAGTTTTTCATAACATGCATAGTACCTGCAGAGAGGGTCCAGATGCGGTTGTTTAAACCATCGTATTGCGGAAAACCGGCTATACGGTTATTAAGGTTATCAAAATTCTGGAAGCTTACGCCAATGCCACGGGTCATAATGGGCATGTTTGATTTCATTTTTTCCCATTTGGCTTTTTTCTCATTTTTTTCCTGGGCCATAGCCGAAAGGGAAAAAACACTTAATACAATTAACATGATCGTTTTCATAATACGCTTGTTTTGTTTTTTAAAATAAATTGTTACAGCGGCATAAGCATTTTTCATGCCGTTATCTGCCGTTTAATAAAATAATTTGTACTAAACTAAAGTCAGTAGCTGTCATCACGTAAACAGCATCCGGTAGGCTTTAGTTTTATCTGTTGTAAAATCTGTTGTTAATTTTATGTTGTTGGTATGTTTAATTGCTGATTTTGCCGGGTTGTTGAGGATTAAACAGGGATAAGCTGCGTATGGCTGTACAAAATGTTGTTTATATAGTATTTTTAAAAATGTGCCTGTAATTGGCCAACCGGCATATTTATTAAATAGAAGTGAACCTGCAAAGGAATCCCGGATTATGCTGCATCTCCTTATTGTAATTCAGGAAGTGAGTTTAGGCTGCAATTGATAACAGGTCTTTCGCTCAGGGGTACCAATACGATAATATTGGTTTTAAGTGTTTCGCCATTGCGAAAAATATATCCTGCTTTTGCCAGCCTGGTCACATCTTTATCTCCCTCTTTCATCTTTACATTCACATTAAAATCTCTTGCTTTTACAGTGCCCGATTTTGCGGTAAGTCGCTTGCCATTTGCATTGGTACAATTGTAGGTAGCCAAAAGGTTGGCAGCATCTGCTGAAAAGGTGGAGCTGCGGTCGGCAAAGAGTTTGGTGCAGCCGCTTTTGTTGCTGGCATATAAAGTGATCTCGTAACGGCCGTATTCTTCGCCTTTGGCGTTTTTTGTCTGCTCATTTTTGATGATATAGCCATATTCCACCCCATCAATCGTGGCCGGCTTTTTCTCTGCAAGGTCGGCAAGTTGTGCATTTGTTGTACCAAATACCATGAGCATGGTTAGCAGCAAAAAAGAAGTTTTACAGAACATATAATGTGTTTTAGTTTAGGTGTTAAGATAAACATTTTATTAAAAGATGCGTGGAAATTGGCTCCACCTTGTTTTTTCTTTTTCTTTTCCTTGATGAAAAGAAACAAAAATCAAGGGCTGCGGAAAAAAAAGCTAAAAATTTACCGTCAAGGGTAAAATGAAATAGTCACAACAAATGAATAAATCCCAACCATGTGCGACTTACGGACTAAGAATATTGCCGGGCAACAGTAACCTCATTTCATTTTTACCACTTGCCGCTAAATTTTCTTTACGCAATTTTTTCCGAGGCCCACACTTCAAAACAAATTGCTGAATAGCAGAAAGTGGTCTCATCAGATTGCCAACACAAAGCAAAAATAAAAGCAGTTTTTAATTTGATGGATACCCATTCCTGATTTTTATTAGGGGGAATACAACCATGGTATTTTTCTGTTTTGCTTTTGCTATAAACTAAGATGCCACATTGCAAATCTCTATCTTTTAGAAAGTATAAAAATCTGCCTGAAGAGCGGAATAGATTGTTTAGTGATTTTATAAGAAGTACACTGTGCCCGTGGTGCTGGCAAGGAAAAGCGGCGGTGCGTTCGGGTTTGCCTTGATTTTTTTGTTTCTTTTTTTATCAAGAAAAAAAGAAAAAGAAAAAAAGCCTTTCACCTATAATTAACCAACGAACCGTGTATTTTATTTAACTTTCCACAATGAAATTACAATTGACCATTGCAGCATTGCTGATGAGCATTTGCTGCCTTGCCCAAACAACCGAAAAGCCTTTTATTAAACTGGTTGAACCAACCAAAACAGAGATCAATGTAAAAACAGCCCGAAACTTTATTGTTGGCAGTACCTGCAAAACCTGCAACCTCAATATAAATGGTAAAGAAGTAAAGGTTTACCCAACCGGGGCCTTTGCTTACGAAGTAAATTTAAAACCCGGCGATACAGCTTTTAATCTCATCGCTTTTACCGCACCGGATAAATCAACAAACAAAAAATTAAATTACAATTATACATTGCCGGCTCCGCCTGATACCGTGAAGACACTGGATATTGCAACCATAGAAACCCTGCCCGAAGGCAATCTTTTTGTAATGCCGGGCGACCGGATAAAATTTAAAGTGAAGGCATTAACAGGTTGCACCGTTGTTGCCAACGGCAATATTCCTTTGTACGAAATGCTCAACAGCAAAATGCCCGGCATGTACCAGGGCGAGTATGTGGTAAAAGAATCAGATAGTTTTTTGGTGAGTAAA
>JANMWP010000147.1:0-4046 GCA_031394065.1 Chitinophagaceae bacterium | reverse complement strand
TTCTTTACAACCGTATTTATTATCAAATTTAGATTTGGTTACAGAGTCATTTACATTAATAGCAGGAACAGGCAAAGTTCCTGCAACCATTCTTTCATATAAGCGATGTACACCTGTAGTTGTTTCTTCTGATAAACCTTTAACGTGCTGGATCAACTCAGGATATTTATCAAATACCATGTTGGTTAAATCACCACCATCATCAAGGATCATATTTAAAGGACGATCGGCACCACCAAAGAATAAGGTTTGCTCAATACACCAATCAGATTCTTCCTGTGTTTGACCTTTCCAGGCAAAAACACCAACACCTGTTGCAGCAATAGCAGCAGCAGCCTGGTCTTGTGTAGAGAAGATATTGCAAGAGCTCCATTTAACTTCTGCACCTAAAGCAGTAAGGGTTTCAATTAAAACCGCAGTCTGGATGGTCATGTGCAGACAACCTGCAATTCTTGCACCTTTCAATGGTTGTGATGGTCCGTATTCTTTACGGATAGACATTAAGCCCGGCATTTCTGCTTCGGCTAACATTATTTCTTTACGGCCCCATTCGGCGAGGCTCATATCTTTAACCTTGTTGGCAAGTTTAAAGTCGATCGCATTTTTAGTTATTGTTGACATGTTATAAAGTTTAGAATGCAAATTTACAGTTTACAGGATAATATTCTGAATAGTTTACTAACTTTGGGAGATAATCCTGTATTTGTATACTAAACAGGATAAAACACAAGTTTACTATGGCAAAAGCAATCAAAAAAGAAGATTCACCAACTACGACCGTATCGCTTGATACAAAAGACATGGCGATACTGAAACTTTTGCAGGAAAATGCAAGGGTTACGGTGAAGGAGATCTCCGAGAAAATTCACCTGAGCACCACACCTGTTCATGAGCGCATTAAACGCATGGAAGAGAGTGGTGTGATAAAACAATATGTAACATTGGTTGACCAGAACAAAGTTGATTTGAACCTGATGGTGATCTGTTATGTTTCTTTAAAGGAGCATAGCAAGACTGCTGGTGTAAAATTTATTAAAATGGTTAACGAACTGCATGAAGTGATTGAATGCTACAGCATAAGCGGTGAATTTGATTTTATGCTGAAGGTTGTTTGTAAAGACATGAATACCTACTACGATTTTCATGTAAATAAATTAAGTCAGCAGGAAAATATGGGTAATGTGCAGAGTGTGTTTGTGATGGGGGTTATAAAGGAGACGCATCAAATAGTGCATTAGTTAATAGTTGATAGTTGGACAGCAAATCTAAAATCGGCAATCTAAAATTCACTCTGTTATTTGATTTTTATCCGCAGCTCCGGCGCAAACATCAACCGGCCCTGTGCATCTTTGGCAACGATGTCGAAAAAATAGAGTTCTTCGCCGGCATGCAATTGTTCTGATAATATCTTTATCCAGATCGGAGAGAGGGGTGTGGTTCTGAACAGATCGGATGTATTACTGATAACAGGTATTGCTTTGCCTGTTTTCTCATCTTCAGTAACGGCCCTTCTTTTATACATGGCCTGGTAAGAGGAGATGGTATATACATTTTTTTTATCGTCGGTAACTTTTAATGGCAGCCTGATCAATTGCAGGGCTTCTTCTACAAAAACAGTAGCCGTATCGCTTCTGATACCCAGCATGCTGATTAATTTGGGCGGTGTAAATTTTTGAAAACCGGCAGGTTTGGCTGTTGTGGCCGGTTTTGGTTTTGGCCTTTGGGCAAATACAATTGATACGGTAAAAGAAAAAACAAACGTAAAAATGAGTTTAACAATACCAGCCATAGCTTTTGATTATTATGTAAAAACGAAATTACGCAACAATTAGTATCCTTTTATAGTTTTAACGCATTGTTGACAGGCTCTCCTCAATTGTCTTTATACGGGCTTCCGCATCGGCTTTCTTTTTTTGCTCCATGGCCAGTACTTCGGGTTTTGCATTTTGTACAAATTTTTCGTTGCTTAATTTTTTTTCTACGGATAGTAAAAAGCCTTTTTGGTGGTCGAGGTCTTTCAACAAATCATCTTTTAATGTTGCACTATCAAGTTCCTTATCTGTTTTTATGTAGAATTTATCTTTTTCAACAGCAACAACAATGGTGTTGGCAATCGCTTCTGTTGTAAAAGAAAGTTCATCAGCATTTACCTGTTTGCTCAAAATGTTTTGGATAGAGCTGTAACTTTCTTTGGAATCTGTTTCTATAAAAAGCTTGATAGTTTCTTTTGGTTTCAGTTGATTTTTATTTCTTCCATCACGGATGGTTGTAATAACCTGTTTCAACAATTCGCCCTGTGCTAAAATATTTTCATCAACTGTTTTTATTGCAGCAAATTGTTTTACACAAAGATCATCGCTCTGCGTTTTTAGTAAATGATAAATTTCTTCGGTAACAAAAGGCATATATGGATGCAGCTGCTGCATCAGTTCTTCAAAATAACTTATCGTTTTATTATAGACGGCTGCATCAATTGGTTGTTCAAAACCGGGTTTAATCCACTCCAGGTACCAACTGCAGAAATCATCCCATATTAATGAGTAAATAGTTTTTAAAGCTTCGCTCAAACGAAACTGTTTCATCAGGGCATCAACTTCAGCTCTTACTTTGTTTAAGCGATTTTTAAACCAATCTATTGCAAAGTCGTGAGTGGTGAGTGGTGAGTCGTGAGGTGCGGATGCTGACGATTCACGATTCACTTCTGACGACTTCCTTCCTTCCCACATCTTCAAAAGCTTCAACGCATTCCATATCTTGTTATTAAAATTCCTTCCCTGTTCCAAACTATTCTCATCAAACATTAAATCATTTCCTGCCGGTGAAGAAACCATGATACCAAAACGTACTGCATCAGCACCATATTTATCAATCAAATCCAACAGGTCGGGACTGTTGCCTAAACTCTTACTCATCTTACGCCCCAGTTTATCCCTTACCATTCCGGTAAAATAAACATCTTTAAAAGGAATTTGCTTTTCATATTCCATGCCAGCCATTACCATACGTGCCACCCAAAAGAAAATAATATCCTGTCCGGTTACCAAAACAGAGCCGGGATAATAATATTTAACTTCTGCATTACCGGGTTCGGTAATTCCTTTAAAAACCTGTGTGGGCCAAAGCCAGGAAGAGAACCAGGTATCTAAAACATCAGCATCCTGTTTCAATTGAGCATTGGGTATTGAATATTGTGTATTGAATATTTCCTTCGCTTCGCTTTCTGTTTCAGCAACCACCATTCGTCCATCTTCATCGTACCATGCCGGAATCTGTTGCCCCCACCAAAGCTGGCGGCTGATGCACCAATCCTTTACATTCTCTAACCAATATTTATAAGTTGCTAAAAATTTATCGCCGGGATGAATTTTTATATCACCATCTACAACAGCCTTCAACGCAGGTTCGGCCAGTTCCTTCATCTTTACAAACCATTGGGTACTTATACGTGGCTCCACAACAACACCGGTTCTTTGACTGTAACCTAATCTTGTTGTGTATTCTTCTTCTTTGGTTAAGAAATCTTTTTCCAAAAGCTCTTTAATTATTTTTTTGCGTGCAACAAAGCGGTCTTCACCAACATAAATTTGTGCAGCTTCACTCATAGTGCCGTCTTCATTAATGGTATTAACTACTTCCAGGTTATGTTTTAATCCTAAATTATAATCGTTTATATCGTGTGCTGGTGTAACTTTTAAGGCACCGGTTCCAAATTCAAAATCAACATAATCATCAAAAATGATGGGGATGCGGCGGTTAATTAATGGTACAAAAGCATAAGCACCTTTTAAATGTTTGTAGCGTTCATCATTTGGGTTAACACAAATGGCCGTATCGCCCATGATGGTTTCGGGACGCTGTGTTGCAATACTAATGTACTCTTCTTTATCAGTATCTAATTTGTAACGCAAGTGATAAAGTTTGCCGGTTAAATCTTTATACTCAACTTCTTCATCACTCAATGCAGTTTTTGCAGATGAATCCCAGTTTATCATTCTTGCACCACGATAGATCAAACCTTTATTATACAGATCAATAAAAACTTTTAT
>JANMWP010000092.1:0-7952 GCA_031394065.1 Chitinophagaceae bacterium | reverse complement strand
TTCTTTCAAATCCAGTTCAAATACTTTTTTAGTAGCTTTCATTTCGCTGGCAAAAACTTTAATGCCGTTCATGTGCAGGTCATCAACCGTTTTCATAAGGCTGTTAACCCTGCAAACGGCAATCTCTTCCAATGCACCGGCTGATGTAAGTACAGCATCTTCATTTAATGCACCAACGCCTTTGTCGGGTATAATGATGGCATTAACTCCAAAACAAAAAGCGCTACGGGCAATGCCGCCAATATTACGGATATCGGTAACCCCATCTAAAATTAAAAACAAAGGCACTTCGCCTTTTTCCACTACAAATGAAATTACATCCTGCAGATCCTGGTATTGTACTTTAGCAATCAGTCCCACACAACCTTCGTGATTGCTTACATTGAAATTGTTTAATTTCTCAACCGGCACTTTATTAATGGGTGTCTGTGTTTTTTCGGCCAGCTTTTTTATTTCATCAATGGCTTCGCCATGTACGGTGGTTTGCAGATAAATACGCTCCAGCTGCTTACCAGTTTGCATGGCTTCTGTTACAGCCTTGCGGCCAACTACCAGTGTATTTTTTTTGGGGCGATGTTGTTGTTGTCTGAAATTTTTCACAATGCAAATTTATGTTTTATTGTTGTCTGAACGGTGATTTGGGATGATTAGAAGGATTTATTGGATTAACAGACTACAAAAATAAAAACCATAAGCTCTTTTGAACTTATGGTCTTCAAAAGCCTCCCGATATATCGGGAGGTTTGGGGAGGCCTATTTCAACCCAAATACTTTCTTCACTTCTTTCACTGCATCCAGTTTCTCCCAGGTAAATAATTCAACTTTCTTTTTAACTACTTTACCATCGGGTGATGTAAACGTTTTTTCAACTGTTTCGTTTTTACGTCCCATATGGCCATAAGCTGCGGTTTCGCTGTACATGGGGTTACGCAGTTTTAAACGCTGCTCAATAAAGTAAGGGCGCATATCAAAACAAGACATCTTCATTACTTTATCAGCAATCTGTCCATCAGTTAATTTTACTTTGGCAGTACCATAGGTTACTACATTAATGCTGGTAGGCTGTGCCACACCAATTGCATAAGATACCTGTACCAAAACTTCGGTACACAATCCTGCAGCCACTAAATTTTTGGCTATGTGGCGTGTTGCGTAAGCAGCACTGCGGTCTACCTTACTGGGGTCTTTACCGCTGAAAGCTCCACCACCGTGTGCACCTTTACCACCATAAGTATCTACAATAATTTTACGGCCGGTTAAGCCGGTATCGCCATGCGGACCACCAATAACAAACTTACCGGTTGGGTTAATGTGATATTTTATTTTATTGTTGAACAAATGATTGTACTTGGGGTATTTTGCTTTTACCCTTGGTATTACAATATTGATAACATCCTTTTTAATTTTAGCCAGCATCTTTTCATCTGCAGCAAAATCATCGTGCTGTGTTGAAACTACAATAGCTTCTATTCTAACCGGCTGGTTGTTATCATCATATTCTAAAGTAACCTGGCTTTTTGCATCCGGACGCAGATATTTGATCTGCTTATTTTCCCTGCGTACTGCAGCCATTTCTATCAGTATATAATGTGCCAGGTCTAAAGCCAGTGGCATATAATTATCAGTTTCATTGGTTGCATAGCCAAACATCATTCCCTGGTCGCCGGCACCCTGTTCTTCTTTTTTCTTACGGTCAACGCCCTGGTTAATATCGGCTGATTGCTCATGAATAGCAGACAGGATACCACATGAATTGGCTTCAAACATATAATCACTTACTGTATAACCGATCTTTCGGATAACACCACGGGCAATTTCCTGAACATCCAGGTAGGCTTTACTTTTAACCTCACCAGCCAAAATAACCTGTCCCGTAGTTACCAGTGTTTCGCAGGCAACTTTACTTTGAGGGTCAAAAGCTAAAAAATTATCAATTAGTGCATCGCTGATCTGGTCAGCAACTTTATCAGGATGTCCTTCACTTACCGACTCTGATGTAAATAAATATGGCATATATATTTTTTAAGATTGCAAAGATAAGGTTGTATGTGTTAAAGAACAAAGTCCTCCCGTTTTTCGGAAGGACTTTGTTCTATTGGTATAAAAAATTAAAGTTTTGAATACACAATTCTCAATCTTAATCTGTAATTAGGGTTCGATCCGCTTCCTATCCTCACCCTTCCAAAAGCAATATTATTGCCAAAAGGAATAAAGGTGCCTGAGTATTGCGGATAATTCAGATTAAAAGGTGCATATAAACGCATATCGTAAACCCGGGTATGTTGTGTAACAATTTGCTGTACATACCTTGAAATATTAAAATTGTAATATTTTGTAAGGTTATTTGTTAGAGGATCTGTTTTACTTCTTCTGTAACCACCAAAATATTGATAGTTTGTTTGTCTGGCAATATAGGGTATGCCATTGTTATCAGGATAATACACTTCAGCAGTGTTCAAATCAAAATAAATGGGTTTCCATTTTGCAATTGTTCCGGTATCTTTTAAATCTAAAAAAAGAAAATTAGGGGCTGAGAATTTTTCGTCAAGCCCAAGTGGACCAGGGTCAGTTGGTATTTGTTCAACAATGATTTCTGCACGATGAATCAGCCGGTTTGATAAACCCGCAAGGCCTGGAATACTAAGGTTAACAAAAGTACCCGGAGCAGCTTGCAGGTAATGTTCGCTTGAAGCCGGATTACCAACCGGAAAACCAGACCTGTTTCGCAAAATATAATTACTGGTATTAGACGTTGGTGCATTGGCCACATTAGGAGAAAAAGATGAATTCAACCTGAATGAAGAATACACGGAATCAACCTTACCCAAATTTCTTCTTTTAAAATGTATCTCCAGTTTAGTTGCAGTATCGGAGAGGCTTGCATAAATTAAACCATTACCGCCGCCACCACCAATTATTGCAATACCATTGTATGCTAATCTGTATAAAGAATCAGTATAAAATGCATTATTAGGTCCTACACGGGTACTGTCTTTGCCAAATAATGTTGCTGCCCATGCACTGGGGAGTTTAATACGGATTTGATTTCTTACAGAGTCCCTGCCATTATTCAACTTGATATAATTACCCATATTCCGCACATTAATATTAGCGGATGCTAAAACAGACCCCATTACCGATGGTTTATAAGCAGTTTTATTTTCATTATAACCCGAATCCCGGAACATGGCATCGTTTACTTCCCTTACCTGCAGGTTAACAGGCAACATGCTGTCGCCCCAAAAACCCATGTATTTTAAGCAAAGTACTACTGAATCGAGACCAACAATGGTATCACCCTGATTTCCGAAATAATATGGATAAAATGGCGGTTTTAACTGAGCATAAATATCTGCCCTGGTTGTGCCAAACAATGGATCATTTGAAATGGAACCCACTGCATAATCATCGGTTTTGCCGATGTAGGTTGAATCATTAAAAAAGCCCTGGGTGGTATTAATGAGCAATGTTGTATCAAACGTTTTAACATTGTCAACAGCCGGTAAAAGGTCGCTGCCAATATCGGTAGTATCCAGTTTGGTACAGTTCCAGCCAATTAATGAAATAAGTGTAATAGCAGTTATAGCTATGGGTAGAATACGTTTTTGCACAATAATAATTTTATGAAATGCGGTTAGATTTTCTACTTTGCAAGTTCGGAATACAATTGCAAATAGTCTGTTAAATCACTCTCTGCATCAAATTTCAGAATTTTTTTTCCTTTCACCTTTGCAAATTGATCAACCAGTTTCTTATCTACTTTTTCGGCACCAAATGTTATGGCATCTGCATAACTGGCTCCCCCATTAAACATGGCCGTGTTATTCATGTCTTTAAATGGCTCTAATTCCTTCTTGGTAACATAATCATTTATTGTAGCCATCTTCAGAAAATCCTTTTCCAGTTTTTCCTTAAAAGTATTTTGCCCGATGGTATAAACAATTTTACTATTACTGAAAACCGGTTCTTTTTTATACGCATTTTTGATGAACATAGGTATCAAACCGGTCATCCAGCCACTGCAATGAATGATATCAGGAGGCCAGCCAAATTTCTTCACGGTTTCAAGCGCACCTTTGCAAAATAAGACAGTTCTTAAGCCATTATCATCAAACCAGTTTTCCTTTTCATCAGCAAAAATTGATTTTCTCTTAAAATAATCATCATTATCCAAAAAATAAATCTGCAGCCTTGCATTGGGCAACGATGCTACTTTTATAATTAACGGGTAATCATCGTTATCAATAGTTACATTAATACCCGACAGGCGAACAACCTCATGCAACCGGTGCCTTCTTTCATTAATTACACCAAACCTTGGCATAATACAACGCACTTCCATACCACTGTCATTAGATTTTACCGCAAGTTTATTTACAATCTCTGCAAAATCAGTAAGTTCCAGATAAGGCGACATTTCATTTGCAATAAATAAAATTCTTTTCTTTGTACTCATTTACACTTGGTTTGTTACTGTAACATTTAAGAAACGGCTGCAAAAGTACGATATTTATTCTGGAAAATCGGATTCAACAGGCATTATAGGCGTAATTGATACCAATATGATACTATTTAAAAAAGCAGACGAGGTTGAAGCTTACCTGGTAAAAAGCAAAGAATTGGGTAAACAAATTGGTTTTATACCAACGATGGGAGCTTTGCACAAGGGGCATATTTCATTGCTGAACAAGTCAAAAAAGGATGGCGCCATTTCTGTTTGCAGCATTTTTGTAAATCCTGCACAGTTTAATGATACCAAAGATTTTGACAATTACCCCAGCACAATTGAGCAAGATATTGATGCGTTAGAAAAAAACGGCTGCGATGTGCTTTTTTTGCCTTCCGTATTGGAAATGTACCCAACAGGCACTAAAAATGCCGAAAACTATGATCTGGATTATTTAGAAACCGTTTTGGAAGGAAAATACAGGCCGGGGCATTTTCAGGGAGTTTGCCTTGTAATGGATAGATTATTGAACGTCATCCCGGCCGATGAATTATACCTGGGACAAAAAGATTACCAGCAATGCATGGTTATAAAAAAATTGATTGAGCTTAAGAAATTTAAAACAACTATCAATATCTGCCCAACCCTAAAGGAAGCCGATGGGCTTGCCATGAGCAGTAGAAATGTACGTTTAACTGATGTTAATAGAAAGAAGGCTTTAAAAATATTTGATGCATTGTCATTTTTAAAGAATAATTTAAAGCCGGGCGATTTAACCGGTTTAAAACATGCTGCAGTTAAGATTTTAACCAATGCAGGTTTTAAAGTTGATTATATTGAAATAGCGGATGCCGCTACTCTTATATTATTGACTAACTGGGATGGTAAAACCAAAGCCGTTGCTGTTGCTGCTGCCTTTTTAGGTGATGTCAGGTTAATTGATAATATGCTCTTGAATCCTGATACCTGAATCTTGACTCTTGATTCTTGACTCTTAAATCTTCTTTTTTGACTTTACTGTTTTCCCTTCGTAATTTGTAACCGATTATGCTTAAACGGTTATTCTACATATTACAATACATTATTTTTTTAGGTGGCGGCTTATTTTTGGTTTGGTGGCAGTTAAAAGATATGACAGCAATTGAAAAAGAAGAATTTGCCAATGCATTTCAACGGGCAAACTATTGGCTGATTATTCCGGTTATAGCTATGTCGCTGCTAAGTCATTTAATACGTTCAATCCGGTGGAAATATTTAATGGAACCATTGGGTTATAACCCTAAACTTAAAAATGTTTTTTCTGTAGTAATGATCGGTTATCTGGCTAATTCTGCCATTCCACGCCTGGGCGAAATTTTAAGATGTACTTTTCTGGCAAAATACGAAAAACTGAATGTAGGAAAACTGGTAGGAACCATCATCCTGGAACGGACCTTTGATGTTATCTGTTTCATTATTTTTATTGGTATCACTATACTGATACAGATAAATACAATTGGTAGTTATATAAAAGAAAGATTAATAAAAATCGGAAAATCTGAAGGTGTTCCTGTCTGGGTAAATGGGCTAATCATCCTGGCAATTATTTTTATTCTGGTACTCTGCATCAAAATACTATTTAAAAAATTTCCACAAAATAAAATCATCAGTAAAATCAATTTTTTTTTAAAGGGCATTGGCGAAGGTTTTAAAACAGTTAAAACATTAAACAAAAAGAAACAGTTTTTATTCCTTACATTTTTAATCTGGATGCTTTATTTATTACAGGTTTACATTGGCTTTTGGGCCATGGAAGGCACTTCTCATCTTAGTATTAAAGCCGCCTTTTCTGTATTAAGTTTAGCTTCTTTGGCAATGATTGTTTCGCCGGGAGGCATTGGCTGGTTCCCCTTATTTGTAATGCAAACTTTGTTCATTTACGGCATTGCAGGTCCGCTGGGTAAAGCTTTTGGCTGGCTCATCTGGGGTGTATCAACAGGCATTGTTATTATTGTTGGCCTCACTTGTTTATTAATCATTCCATATATTAACCGAAAGAAAAATGAAATCAGTCAGCAGTATACCGGATAAAATTTTTACAATAAACGAATTAAACCATCAGCTGAACCGATGGCGGTTAATCAACAAAAAAATCGTTTTCACCAACGGCGTATTTGATATTTTACACGAAGGGCATATTGCCTCCTTAAGCGAAGCGGCATTGTATGGCCATGTGTTGATTGTGGGCATTAATTCCGATGCATCGGTTAAAAGATTAAAAGGCGAAAGCCGCCCGGTAAATAATGAGGGATCCCGGATATTATTAATGGCATCGCTGGTTATGGTTGATGCCGTAATATTATTTGAAGAAGATACGCCGTTAAACCTGATAAGCTTCATTTTACCAGATGTGCTGGTTAAAGGTGGAGATTATACCATTGATGAAATTGTTGGAGCCAAAGAAGTATTGGCCAATGGCGGCGAAGTAAAGATTGTACCCATACTGGAGGGCTTCTCCACCACCGGTATCATTGAAAAAATGAAAAGCAATAACAAATAACGGTTTCTGTTTCTTTACAAAAATTTAATATTGGTTTTAGCTTCGGGTAAAAGCAAGTCCTTACTTTCGCCACTGTTATTTTCTAAAATTCAATCGCTTGCTAAAAAGAAAAATCATATTCCGCGATATAAGCTGGCTATCTTTCAACAACCGTGTTTTACAGGAAGCGGCTGATGAAACCGTGCCTTTACGGGAACGCATCCGTTTCCTCGGCATTTTTTCAAACAACCTTGATGAGTTTTTCCGTGTACGTGTGGCCGCTCTTAAACGGATGATTGAATTCGGAAAAAAATCAAAAATGCACCTCGAAATTTCGCCCAATGCCATTATTGAGGAAATTCAGGAAATTGTAATTGAACAACAAAGAGAATTTGAACGTATCTGGAATGAAATTTTAAGGGAACTTAAAAAAGAAAGAATTTACCTGGTTAATGAAACCCAGTTAAATAAAACACAGCAGGCTTTTATTCTGGATTATTTTAATGAAGAGATACGCAGCAATGTAATACCATTGATGATTGAAAGTATTCAGAATTTTCCGGTACTCAATGATAAATCAATTTATCTGGCCTGCAAGCTTTCAAAAAAAGATAAATCGGTTCCCCAAAAATTTGCACTCTTATCTGTACCAACCCGAAGGTTGCCCAGGTTTATCATCCTGCCATCAAAAAATGCCGATAAACAGATTATTTTACTGGAAGATATTATCCGCTTTTGTTTACCCAATATTTTTTCATTTTTCGGGTACGATACCTTCTCTGCCCATATCATTAAAGTAACCCGTGATGCAGAGATTGACCTGGACAATGACATTGCAACATCACTTATACAAAAAATTGAAAAAGGATTAAAGAACCGGAAAAAAGGAAAACCGGTTCGTTTTGTATTTGATAAAGCCATCGACCCTTCGCTTCTTACCTATTTGGTAAGACGAATGGGGTTATTGCAAAAAGATAATTTGATACC
>JANMWP010000081.1:0-9529 GCA_031394065.1 Chitinophagaceae bacterium | reverse complement strand
GAATACACAAAGTCTGCAATGGATTTGGAATCCATATTTTAAAGAATGACTGTAACCTCAATAGTTGAATTAGAGGGGGGGGAGAAGTTCTGGCCCTAGATTATTAAGTATTAATTTTTAAATAATTAAGATGACTTTAATTTTGCCAAAGTCTAATTAAAATCATCTTCATTAAAATCTTCCTCGCTGAAATGTTGTGTACCAATATTGAGCATGCTACCCATCAGGTCTTTAAACTCAATTTTGCCTTCCAGTATTTTTTTGCTTATTAATGAATGTGCAGCCAGGCCATGTAGCACAAATTCCATCAACAAAGCATTTTCTTTATCTGATGCTGATTTAAAATATTTTTTTACCAATGCATGAAGCCCATCAACTTTATACAATAACTGTACTTTGTCTTCATCCTTTGTCTCAAAAAAATTATTGAGTGTATTACCTGCATCAAACCAGCGGGTGATTGATTTGTATGGATTTTCTTCAGGGGCAGCATCTTTATTTTTTTTCTTTTTTAAAGTATCAGGGTTGGGAAAATATTGCCCAAACTGTGTGCGGATAGATCGCTCAAGCAAATTAAAAGCAACCTGGTAGGGCCCTTCCTGTTCGCCTTCATATACCAGTTCTATTTTACCGGTTATAGATGGAATGATACCGATGAGATCGCTCAGCCAAACCTGCGTTTCTTTTTCATCATTAATTAATGCTCTTCTTTCTGCAGCGCTGATGGCATTTTCATAAGCACTGATGCTGAGCCTGGCACTAACACCACTTTTTTTATCGACCAACTCACTTCCACGGGCTTCAAAAGCAACCTGTTCAATCAATCGTTTAATTAAATCACTCACTTTTACTTTTTCTTTTTGGACTTCGTTAATGACCGCCTCCTGTTCGGTAATTTCTAAAGCGGTTTCCAATGTTTTTGGATAGTGCGTTAATATCTGGCTTTCAATCCTGTCTTTCAGCGGCGTTACAATGCTTCCACGGTTGGTATAATCTTCGGGATTGGCAGTAAATACAAACAATACATCAAGCGGCAATCTTAATTTAAATCCACGTATCTGCAGATCGCCTTCTTCTAAAATATTAAAAAGCGATACCTGTATTCTTGCCTGCAGATCGGGCAACTCGTTAATTACAAATATGCAACGGTTACTCCGTGGAATGATACCGTAATGCAAAACCCTTTCATCGGCAAAACTTAATTTTAAGTTGGCTGCTTTTATGGGGTCAATATCACCAATTAAATCGGCGACACTTACATCAGGTGTAGCCAGTTTTTCACCGTATCGCTGACTGCGATGTAGCCATGCGATAGGTGTGCTATCGCCTTTCTCTTCTATCAGATCCAATGCATACCTTGATATTGGTTGCAACGGGTCGTCATTAATTTCACTGCCTGCAATAATGGGTATGTATTCATTCAATAAGTCAATCATCTGCCTGGCCATACGGGTTTTTGCCTGGCCACGTAAACCCAAAAACAAAATATTGTGTTGAGATAATAAGGCCCGTTCTGTATCGGGGATCACTGAATCTTCGTAACCCAAAATGCCTGGAAAAGGATTTTCTTTTGCCTGAATTTTTTTGATAAGGTTTTCACGTATTTCCTGCCTGATGCTTTTAGAAACATAGCCACTCTTTTTTAATTCGCCTAAAGTTTTGATGCCCGGTATACTCATAATTAATTGTCGTTGTTTGTAACTATTCTGAATTTAAAAATTTGTTTTTCTTTTAATGCTGTTTTTACTTTTTTAAAATCTTCAACATTTAGATTGGTACTGCCTTTTACCAGCAGATTTTCTCCGGAGTCTAATCTTATGCTATATGTTTTTTCCACTTCATCCAATGTGTTTTTGATATTAGCTGATGTAAATGGAACAATTTTTTTTAACCCATTATCATTTGCAGTTGTATCATACTTATACCAAATACTGTTATCATCTTTCAACCGAAGCAATAAAAAATACTCTCCGTGCATAAACTCAGAAGCAGTACTTACCGGCGTATTCACTACAATTACCTCAGGTGGCGATTGATGTTTGCTGACACAACTGCAAATCATTGACAGTAATAATAACCAGATCGTAACTCTCATAAATTATAATTTATAACTTAATAAACCGTCTTTCTCTTTCCGCTTTCAAAATCCTTAAATATAAATGCACCCAGTTTATCCAGTGATGCAAAGAAAGCCTTACCATTATTGGTTTCAGTAAACTCCTGTACAAACCGTTGCAGGTAAGGGTCAGATGCAATCATAAAAGTGGTGATGGGTATTTTGTTTTTTTTGCATTGTGTAGCCAGGCTCATGCACCGGTTTAAAATTTTACGGTCAACACCCCAGCTGTTTTTATAATAACGCTTGCCAACTTTTAAACAGGTTGGTTTGCCATCGGTAATCATAAATATCTGTTTGTTGGGGTTGCGCCTTCTTCTTAAAATATCCATGGCCAGTTCAAGTCCGGCAACGGTATTGGTATGATATGGCCCAACCTGCAGGTAAGGCAGGTCTTTAATTTCAATGGTCCAGGCATCGTTGCCAAAAACCACAATGTCCAATGTATCTTTTGGGTATTTGGTTTTTATCAGTTCACTCAAGGCCATCGCAACTTTTTTGGCAGGTGTAATTCTGTCTTCACCATATAAAATCATAGAGTGGGAGATATCGATCATTAAAACCGTGGATGTTTGTGATTTAAAATCAGTCTCCCGTATTTCCAGGTCATCTTCCTGCATTTTAAAACTGTCGATACCGTGATTGATCTGTGCATTGCGGATAGAGTTGGTAAAATCGATTTGCTCCATTGTGTCACCAAACTGAAAGGGCCTTGTTTCGGGGTTTATTTCATCGCCTCCGCCGGGTTTAAAGGTTTGGTGATTACCCGATTTGGTTTTCTTGAGCTTCCCAAAAATATCTTCCAAACTTTTTTTGCGGATGCCCTGTTCGGTTTTTGAAGTGATCTTTATTTCTCCCTTTTCATTTTTATCATCGATGTAACCTTTTGCTTTCAGGTCATCTACAAAATCGCCAATGCCATATTCAGTATTGGTCAATTTAT
Organism: Chitinophagaceae bacterium; assembly: GCA_031394065.1. Lineage (GTDB taxonomy): Bacteria > Bacteroidota > Bacteroidia > Chitinophagales > Chitinophagaceae > Ferruginibacter. The sequence goes on along the minus strand of JANMWP010000081.1, from coordinate 6,470 downwards.
ATTCTTTGTCCAGTTCATTCATCCATTGCATGGCTTCATTAAAATCACCATTGGTGTAGGTGAGTAATTGCAAAAAAAGATTAAGCAAGGTCTCAAAGGGTGATTTGCCTTCGTCGGGATTATATTTTGAAAACCGGAATAAATTCATGGTAGTTCTTTCAGCGAATTGAAGATATAAAACCTTCGGTCCGCATCTAAATTACGAAACATTTAAGTGCTTCGTTTTGTTCGTATGTTAAATAAATAAATCCCCCCGGTTTTATCGGGGGGATTTGCCATTGAAAACTATTTGTGTATTATTTTTTTTTCTGCGAATCTACCGGTGCAGCAGGTTTATTATTTATAGTACCTGGTAATTCGGGAATACCACCTGATAAAGCTTTATATTGCTGTTCAAGCTGCGCTATACGCATAAGGAACTGCTCAGCCGCATTTTTATCTCCCGCTTTTCTGCCCGACTGGTCAACATAATCAAAAGAGCCGGCTTTATTTTCGTCGAGCGAATTGTAATAACTGATCTGTTGTTCCAAATCCTTCTTTAAGCTTTTAGTAATTTTTGTTATCAAATTAGTGTCTTCTGCTGCATAAGATGCCTGCAACATCATCAGTGAAATATAATTCTGTTGCTGACTACGGCTTACCATACCATACGGGAAGTTTTCTTCCAGCATCATTTTATCGGCCTTATTAAGCATTTTACGGGCTTCTTCTTTTTTATTTTTTTGAGCCAGGTCTAAAGATGCTGATGCATAAGCCATGCGGATGCTGTTTAAATGCCGGCGGTTTTCCTCATCAAAATAAACACCTGGTTTATCTGCATTGCCAGATGCAAATTTTGTCATCATCTTATCATAAACCCAGGTATCGTTTACAGAGCTTTTTGTATTTAAGACAGGTACCAAACGATAAGTCATACCATCCTGGCGTACATAATTTTGAAAACCAAGATCGGCGGGGCCCTGAGAATTACCCTCTGATGTAAAGTAAATGGGGCGTTTCCATTTATTAGCTGCAATGATATTTAAAATGGCTGCATCGTTTTTTACAATTGCATTTTTAGGAATGTCAAATACAACCTGCGAAACCACACTATCATCTGCATTAACGGTACCATTTTGGCGAACAAGATTTATATCAACAGGTATTGAAACTTTTTTTGTAGGGAATAAATTGAGAATACTTCCATCTCTTCCCTCTTCTAGTTTTTTGGGATCACTGCTTCCTGCAAAATCCTTCATCATGGTATATAAATCCATGGGTTGAGCCGGGTCGGTTGTAATACCTGCTTTAGTTCTGTATTTATTAAGGTAAGTTGGATTATTACCGTAAATCATTTCGGGAGAATAAACCACATCCAGGTTAGAGCCTTCAATTTGCGAAGCCGACCAGATCGGATCTATCGGGTCGCTGTCGTTTACTTTGTACCGAAGCTGATTGATGTACCAATCGGTACCCAGCAAACTGGAATTGATTACACGGATATCTTTACGGATACCCAGTACTTCCTGTGCAAACCAAAGTGGATAGGTATCATTATCACCAAAAGTTATCAGTATGGCATTGGGTGCACAACTTTCCAGATAATCTTTTGCAAGGTCTCTTGCTAAGGTTTTGTTGCTGCGGTCATGGTCATCCCATTCCTGGCTTGCCATTAAAACGGGTACTGCCAGCAAACACAATGCACCTGCAGTAATACCTGCTACCATTTTATTTTTAATAAATGATGTAAACAATTCCTTTACATATAAAACACCCAAACCAATCCAGATGGCAAAGGCATAAAAGGAACCAACAAAAGCATAATCACGCTCACGTGGCTGATTGCCGGCCTGGTTTAAATAAAATATAATGGCAAAACCGGTAAAGAAGAAAAGCAATCCAACAATTAAAAAATCTTTTTTATCTTTTATTAACTGAAAAACTAAACCAAGTAAGCCTAATATTAATGGGAGTGCGAAAAGTTTATTATTGGCCTTGTTATGTTTTAAACTATCTGGCAAAGCATTTTGATCTCCCAAACGTGCATTATCCCAAAAGCCAATGCCTGTTTTCCAGTTACCATCTCTCACATTTCCCATATTTATACCCTGTATATCATTTTGTTTACCGGCAAAATTCCACATAAAATAACGCAGGTACATCCAGCCAACCTGGTATGCCATGGCAAATTGAATATTTTCGCCCATGGTTGGGGCCCTTTCCCAATTACCCTTCTGGTCTTTTCCAATGCCCATCCAGCCTGCATAATAATCAGCATGGCCCTGGTCGTTGCTTGGGTCCCACATGCGTGGAAACAGGTGCAAATCTTCACTGTGATATACAACTGTTTGTTTTTTCCCTTTTTTCTCGTAAGTTTTCTCAGATTTTATGTAGGTATCTTCAGTAACATATTCAGGTTGATATTCATTGTCTGTTACATTACCTGCTGTAAAATCCTGGCCATATAAAATTGGCCAGTCGCCGTATTGTTCACGGGCCAGGTAACCGTTTAAACTCATGGGGTTATCTACATTACCCATATCCAAAGAAACATTTGCACTACTTCTTACCAGTGTGGTAAAATAAGAAGCAAAACATCCCATCATTAAAAACGCAAAACTCCAAAGCCCTAATTTCAAAAAATTCCAATTCTTTTTATTAGCCAGCTTTAAACCAAAAAATATTAATACTCCAATAAATACAAAGAAAAAGGCAAAGCCCGAGAAAAATGGCATGCCCATTGAGTTAACAAAAAATACATCTACATTTCCTGCCCAACCGATAGTCCACTGTATCATTGCTTTTTGAACTACACCGGTAATTATACATCCAATAAGAAATGCAAACAGGGCCCCCCATTTTGTAACCTTATAGCGTTTAAAATAATAGATCATCACTATTGAGGGAATTACCAATAAGTTAAGCAGATGCACGCCAATTGATAAGCCTGCGAGGAAAAATAATAAAATTATCCAACGATCGGCTTTTGTGAAATGGCCTTTAATATTTTGTTTATTTTCAACATCAATATTCTGCTCCCATTTTAACATAGCCCAAAATAATATAGATGTAAAAAAAGAAGACAGGGCATATACTTCTCCTTCTACTGCGCTATACCAGAATGAGTCGGAAAAGGTATAAGCTAATGCGCCTACAATACCGGCAGCCATAATGCCATACATCTTTTCGTTGGTTAATTCAGATCCGTCTTTGGTTAACAGTTTGCGGCCAAAATGTGTAATTGTCCAGAATAAAAATAAAATGGTAAAGCCGCTTGATAATGCACTCATCAGGTTAATACCTGTGGCTGCATGATCAGCACCAAAGGGAGCCATAAATAAACGCCCGAGCAATGCAAAAAACGGTGCTCCCGGCGAATGGGGAACCTGCAGTTTAAAGGCGCTGGAAGCAAACTCGCCACAATCCCAAAGACTGCCAGAGGCTTCCATTGTCATAATGTACACGGTGCATGCAATAATGCAAACGATCCATCCGGTAATGTTGTTGATGCGTTTAAAGTTCATAATTATGATTTGGTTATAGGTTGGCAAATATAAATTAGTTTGTGGTTAGTAGATGGCCGTTTGTGGATTTTTTTACCTCATCCTCCGGCCTCACCCTCCTTCTCCCTCTCCAAAAGAGAGGGAGCGGCACATTTAACATATCCAAACATTAGTTCTTCCACATCGTCTTTATTGCTATTTTCAGCAATAGAAAAAACAGTATTTATTAATGCTACCATATTTATTTCTTATTTTCATCAATAATGGAAATATTATTTTATAACAAAATCTTATTCGCTTCTATCTTCGGGATTTCCTCCTCCTTTGGAGTTCCTGCAAAGGAAAGAACGAAGTTCAGAGGAGGCCTCTTCGCATCATGAAAAAAGCCCTCATCCAACTTCACATTGCTGTTTTTTTAGCGGGCTTTACTGCTATACTGGGTAAATTTATAACGTTGAATGAAGGGTTGCTGGTTTGGTTCCGTCTTTTAATTACAGTTATAACGCTGGGAGCGATTTTATATTTCAAAAAACAATTGCTGCGGATACCTTTTAAAGATTTATTGAAAATTTTTGGAACAGGAGCCATTGTTGCCATACACTGGGTTACTTTTTATGGCAGCGTTAAATATGCAAATGTATCGGTTGCACTTGTTTGTTTTAGTGCATCGGGTTTCTTTACCGCTTTTTTTGAGCCCTTAATAATAAAAAGAAAAATTTCATTTATTGAAGTTGGCCTGGGATTAATAGCCATTGCCGGTATTTATATCATTTTCGATTTTCATCCGCAATATACAGTGGGGATCATTTTTGGTATTATCTCGGCCATCGGCAGTTCAATTTTCCCCATTTTTAATAAAAAATTATTGCTTACTTATTCTCCTAAAATTCTTACGCTGTATGAATTAGGCGGAGGATTGCTGGCATTAACAATTTTAGTTCCTTTTTATTTAATGCAGTTTAAGGCATTATATTATTTTCCATCCGGTTCTGATTGGCTTTGGTTGTTGGTTTTAGCCTGGCTCTGTACAGTAATCAGTTTCGACCTGCAGTTGAATGCATTAAAAAAAGTTTCTGCCTTTACAGCCAGCCTTACTTACAACCTGGAGCCTGTTTACGGTATCATCCTTGCTTTTATCTTTTTTAAAGAGAATGAAAATCTGAACCCTGCATTTTATTTTGGTGTGGCATTAATTTTACTTGCAGTGGTTTTACAAATGCTGCGGATAAGGCGACAGTATAAGCAATCTTCCCAGCCAGGTATTTAAGCCATACTGATTACAGATAATCAATTTCGGTATCTATTTTTGCAAATGTTTTGAACATGGCATAAACTCCACAATATTTTTCAGTGGAAAGATTTACTGCTTTTATCATCTTGCTTTTATCTTCTTCAGCAAGTTTTATTTTATAGGTAATCTTTACATGGTTGTAAATTTTTGGATGCTCGGCGCTAAGTGCTGCATGTACTGCTATACTGAAATCACTGAACACTACTTTCTTTTTGTTTAATATGGAAGCAATATCAATGCCGGTACAGCCCGCCAGGGAAGCCAGCATAAGCCGTTTTGGACTGGGGCCACCGTTTTCTCCGTCATCTTCTGCAGTTGTATCCATTAATACCTTATGACCATTAATATCGGCTGTAAAAGCCATCTTTCCGTTAAATACTGTGGTAACTAAGTGAGTTGTCATAATTTAAGGTGTAATTTTTTATAATTTGGGTTTAGCAATATTAAGATTTGAGCCTGAGTTTGCATATAAATTATTACCATAAATACGCTTTATACACAATTTGTCTTTAATTGTGGGTAGATTTTAATAAAAAATCAAAATTTATTCCAAATCAAACATTGATTATTAATATTTAACCTTACCTTTGCCGTCCAAAAATAAGCACTATGGCTAGAGTATGTCAGGTTACAGGAAAGAAGCCGATCACCGGAAATAAGGTTTCTCACTCAAATATTAAAACAAAGCGCAGGTTTTTACCAAATTTGCAAACCAAGCGTTATTTCCTTGCAGAGGAAGATAAATGGGTTACCCTTAAAGTATCAACAGAAGCAATCAGAACAATAAATAAAAATGGTTTATTCTCGGTTGTAAAGAAGTTGCGTGCTGCCGGTGAAAAAATTTAAAATAATTAGCTGATTAGCTAATTCGATAATGTGCTGGTGGGCAGCCTTTTTAATTGAAAGAAGTATTGAATTAACAACATCAGCACAATAGCATATTATCACATTATCAAATTAAATTAAAATGGCAAAGAAAGGTAACAGGGTACAGGTTATACTGGAGTGTACCGAGCACAAAACAAGTGGTATGGCCGGTACAAGCCGTTACATTACCACTAAAAACAAAAAGAACACACCCGAGCGTTTAGAGTTAAAGAAACTTAACCCTATCTTAAAAAAGGTAACCGTTCATAAAGAAATTAAATAAATCAATTAGCTGATTTGCTAATTAGCACATCAGCATATTATCACATTATCAAATTAAACAGTCATGGCAAAAGCAGCTAAAACCGCGATAAAAACCAAAGACCAGAAAGCAGCAGCGGAAGCTAAAAACTGGACAAAAGTGATACGTACATTACGTAGCCCTAAAACAGGTGCATATACTTTTAAGGAAGCTATCGTACACAAAGACAAAATCAAAGAACACTTAGCCAGCTAAGTTTTCAGGTATGAATAATATTATTTTGTAAAGCTTTCCGATGTATCGGGAAGCTTTGTTTATTTCAGGAATACGGCAACAGCGCTTAAACTTTAATTATGGGACTTTTTGATAAATTATTCGGCAAAAAACAACAACAGGAAACCCTGAACCAGGGACTGGAAAAAACCCGTGAAGGCTTTTTCAGCAAAATTACCAAAGCCATTGCCGGAAAAAGTACGGTAGATGAAGAAGTGCTGGATGAACTTGAAAATGCATTGGTTAGTGCCGATGTAGGTATTGAAACCACCGTAAAAATTATTGAACAGATTGA